>DATANL010000805.1:0-3090 GCA_036266295.1 Pyrinomonadaceae bacterium
AACGGCTGCCCTTTCGGCGCGGTGAGATCGGGACTGAATGGCTTGAACGTCTGGGCGCCGTCACGGGTGACGACGATGCAGTTGTAGCCAACATACATCGCCTTTGGTTCGAACGCCGTATCGAACCTTTTCCAAAAATCACGAGGCTCGACGTATAGATTTCTGTCGGTGCCGAAATTCGGGGCGACGTTCCCCCACTGCCCGGTAGCCAGATCGATTTTGATCATGCCGTTGCCCTGGCCGTTACCGTAGCCGACGCCGTAAACAGTCGTGGGCTTGAGCGGGTCGGGAACGACGGTGCCGAATTCGGACGAAGGCAATGGATACCAATCCATCACTGTGATCTGACCCTGATCGCTGCGGCTGCGAGTCATGATCGCGCCGGTGTCCTGTTGTGAAGCCATCACCCAGTACGGATATTGATTGTCGGTGGCCAGGTGATAAAGCTGCGAAATCGGAATCTGATAATAGCCGCTCCAGGTCTGGCCGCCGTCGAGCGTGATCGCCGGTCCCTGATCGAATCCGAAGAAGATGCGTTTGTTATCAGTCGGATCTAACCAGGCGACGTGTGGGTCTTCGCCTCCGGGAGCGCCTTTGAATGCACTGAAGGTCTTGCCGCCGTCGGTCGATTTATAGACAGTCGTGGCAATCGTATAAATGACGTCGGGGTTTGTTGGATCGACCCAGACACCGGAACTGTAAGCGCCCTGGCCGTTGGCAATGCGGGTTTCGTCTCCGGCCATGTGCTGCCAGGTCGCGCCCTGATCGTCTGAACGATACAGACCCGAACCGCCTTGCAGCGGACTGCCGATTACATAAACACGCTGGCCCTTGGTGTGCATCGCGATCGCGACGCTGATGCGGCCGGTGTATGGCGGCAGCGTGCTGACCTTTGCCCATGTCTTGCCTTTATCAGTCGATATGTAGAGCGCGGTGCCGTTCGGTCCCTGGGGAGCGTTGCCGCCACCACCACCGAAACCGCCGAAGCCTCCGCCGGATCCCTGTGATGTCGCAAAGATCACATTCGGCTGATCGAAAGCATACTCGACGTCGCGCGTGCCGTTCGCGTATTCCGGACGCAGCGTGTTCTCCCAGGTCTTGCCGCCGTCGGTCGTGCGATAGATGCCGCGGCCGTTACGCTGGGCGTCGCCCTGCGTCGAGACGATGACGATGTTCGGGTCCTTTGGATCGACGACCATCTTATTGATCTTCGTCGTCTCTTCGAGCCCGATGTGGGTCCACGTCTTGCCGGCATCGATCGATTTGTACATGCCGTCGCCCGCCGGGCCCTGCACTGAATCGCCGGTGCCGGCATAAATAATGTTTGGATCAGACGGCGCAACCTGGATCGCGCCGATGCTATCGACGTTGGTGAATTGATCAAAGATTGGAGTCCAGGTCACGCCGGCGTTTGTGGTCTTCCAAATTCCGCCGATCGGCGCGCCCAAATAAAAAACGCCTGGCTGACCAATCGCGCCGGTCACCGCCGAGACACGCCCGCCGTGAAATGGGCCGATGTTCCGCCAGCGAAGACCGGCATAGAGGTCGTCCGCAGCGGTGCCATTAGCCTCCACGCGAGCACCTGCCGCATGACTCAAAACATAAGGGCGGACCACCACCGTAAGCAGCGCGATTCCACACACGGCGACAACTAACCAGACGCGATAATTCTTTTTCATTTGAGATAGACCTCTCGACGAGAACTTATTAACGATCATTTGTTCGGGATACCGTAGCGAAGCGGTCAGTAATTTATCACAGAAGGGGTTGGGAGATAACGCGAGCGCGGCCGGATTTGGAGTACGCCGGCACAGAGATGGGGCGACGGATTCTCTGGCTTACCAGCTTTCGAAACGAGAAGACTCGCCGGGGGTAATGGCCGAGGCAGTGCGCCGCGGCGCGCTAATCTAAATGATCCCAGCGGCACGGGCACGAGCTACTACCTCTAATCGATTATGTGAGTCGAGCTTGTCCATGATGTGTTGGACATGATTATTAACGGTCGCAGTGCTGATATAGAGTTCGTGTGCGATAGCGCGGGTCCGCTTCCCATTTGCGAGCAGGTGAAGAATCTCTTTCTCACGAGCAGTAAGTCTCGCGTCGCCCACGGTGGAGAGGCTTGACGAAACTAATCTGGCAGCAGCCTCAGAATTTCCGGCGACTCGGCTCGTGACCATTACTCGACGCAACTGTTCGATGAGTTGATGAGCGTCAAGTGGGCGCACGAGATGTACAGCATGCCGTTCACCTGATTCGGGCGCCGGGACAATCTCGATTGTTAGATTGCACCACTCCTCCCCCGTCTTTGTTTGCAGCCGTAAATCAAAGTTAGCAAGAGGCCGGTTCAAATGTACTGCCTGATGAATTGAACATCGTTGTGAACAGAAGGGTCCCGACTCATGTGTGCCTTGCAGGATTTCGTGACACGGTCGTTTAAGGGCTTCCTCGGAACTTAACCCAAACAACTTTTCTGCCGCGCTGTTCCAGGCACTGATTAGTCCTGAATCATCCACAGCAAAGGCCGCATCAGCGGTTCCTTCAACGAGTTGTAAAAGCCACTTCGAACCCATCGAACGCGCCTTGTCGAAATGAAGAGTTTATCTCGTACAAATGATGAAAACGCATCATGCAACAAAAGACGCGAAGGGTCAATAATGTCAATCCCTCGTATTCAATCGATCT
This sequence comes from Pyrinomonadaceae bacterium, assembly GCA_036266295.1. Lineage (GTDB taxonomy): Bacteria > Acidobacteriota > Blastocatellia > Pyrinomonadales > Pyrinomonadaceae > UBA11740. The sequence goes on from DATANL010000805.1 coordinate 2,683, forward strand.
TGGTAGAAGCCAATTTCGAACATCCGCAGCGGAAGGCCGCTGCGCCTAAGACACTCTGACGCCGTGGCCCAACGAAGCCTCTGCGTCCCCGTCGTCACGCGACGAAAAAGAGAAGGGAGTATCTCGAATATGTCCGCACCTAATAATCGCTACAATTTCCTGTGGGCCGCATTTCTATTCGTCGTGGCAGTCACTACCTTGATTGCCGCGCCATTTCTAAACAACGTGCAATCCAGCATTGACCCCTTGCCTGCCGTTGGCCAAAAGCCGCAGCCACCGGCGAAACGAAAACCGCTTCAACCTGATCTGCCTGGCACGATTGACGGCGCCGCAGATCCCGCGAGCATTCCGGATTTGATCGCATTCGAACTATTCATGCGTTCGATTGCCGATTATCCATCTGCGGCA
>DATANL010000806.1:0-3235 GCA_036266295.1 Pyrinomonadaceae bacterium
CTCGGGCTTCAATTTAAGTGCGGCATCGTAGAGTTCGATGGCGCGCTGGTAGTTTCGTTTGGCGTGAGCGTCCTGTCCTTGCTCAAACAGCTTAACCGGATCAGTCGCGTCGTCACTTTGGGAAAAAGCAGACTGGAAGCAAAACAGCATCGCCAGCAGGGCCAGCGCGTAAAGTATTTTTCTTCCTGATTGAATGCTGCCAGACACGTTCGTTGAATTAGAAAGGACCGCGGCTTACCGCCGTTTGGAGATTTCGATGTTAGCACTTCGCTCAAAGTTGCGTCACCAGATCAAACTGACTTTCAGCTTTGCATCTTTTGGTCGCGGTTGCGCGCACTAACCTCATGAGATAACATTCGCGCAATCAAACCCCGTTCTTAACATGACTCGAATTGTTGGAGAGACCTATGTCTACCGCACTCGTTGACGACATAAGAGAGATCAAAGAAGACAACCCATTCGAATCGATGATGTCGCGGTTCGACCGCGCAGCGCATTTGCTGAACCTCGACCCTGACCTCTATGCCGTGATGCGCGTGCCGAACCGGGAATTGAAAGTTTACATTCCTACGCGCATGGACTCAGGTCGTATTCAAGTATTCGAAGGTTTCCGGGTGCAGCATAACTTTGCGCGCGGCCCGGCAAAGGGTGGCATTCGTTATTCGCCTGACGTCTCGATCGATGAAGTCCGCGCGCTGGCGGCCTGGATGACCTGGAAGTGCGCCGTAGTAAACGTACCCTTCGGCGGAGCGAAAGGCGGCATCATCTGCGATCCGTCGCAAATGTCGATCGGCGAGTTGGAGCGAATGACGCGACGATACGCGTCGGAGTTACTGGACTTTATCGGCCCGGAGAAAGACGTGCCGGCGCCGGACATGAATACGAACGAACAAACCATGGCGTGGATCATGGACACGTATTCGATGCATGCGCGTCACACGGTCAATGCGGTTGTCACCGGCAAGCCGGTTGATCTGGGTGGATCGAGAGGAAGGCGCGAGGCGACGGGAAGAGGTTTGTTGATTGTCGTTAACGAAGCGGCAAAGAAATTCAAGATGACGCCGGCGGATACCCGCGTGGTGGTGCAGGGCAGCGGTAACGTCGGCGGCATTGCGGCCTTGTTGCTGCACGAAGCCGGCTTCAAAGTTATCGGTATCTCGGACGTGCATGGCGGCATCCACAACGCAGCGGGATTGGATATCCCTGCGGCGATGAAGCATTTGCAGGCTACCAGATCGTTTGAAGACTTCACCGGCGCGGAGCGAGTCAGTAACAGCGAGTTGCTGGAATTGGATTGCGATGTGTTGTTGCCGGCCGCGACGGAAAACCAGATTACCAGCACGAATGCTGAGAGAATTAAGTGTAAGGTCCTCGCGGAAGGTGCGAACGGCCCGACCACGGCTGCGGCTGACGAGATTCTTTATCGGAAGGGAATATTCGTGATCCCGGACATCCTGGCGAATGCCGGAGGGGTCACGGTGTCGTATTTTGAATGGGTCCAGGATCGCATGGGTTACTTCTGGCGCGAGGATGTGGTCAACGAGAGACTACAGGACACGATGGTGGCGAGCTTTAATGATCTTTGCCGCTATGCGGACGCGCACTCAGTTGACACGAGGACGGCGGCGTACATGCTGGCCATAGACCGTGTCGCCTACGACACGCGGATGCGCGGCATCTATGCGTGACGGAAAAAACATAAACAAACCGCCCCTAAGTCGTGAAAAAGTCTTGATTTCCGGCTATGTCAATGGTAGGCTTCGACGGTATTTTATACTCGCAACTGACACTTATCCCTTTTCAGAGCGGTGAGTTGTGGGTAATGTTGGTAGCTAATTGACATAAGCGCGCAGGTTTCTTATAAAGTAGCGCTAGATATCAGGTAGTAAAACCCTTAGAGAGGTCCTGTTCTTCTTTGAGGCCCCCTCTCAGTTGTCGCTCTCAAGTAGTAGTGCCGGGCGGCATTGCAGTTAACGTTAAGCGTTGACGCTGTAGTTCGAGCGTCCGTATCCATGGGGATAGCGTCCGACGGCGAGATGCTTCGACCAAGCAATTCATCAAACCGTAATCGACGACCTTTAGTCTTCACTGGGTCGGCCGCGCAACTTTTCAATGACTATCGCAGGAGGAACGCGATGAAACTCGCGAACAGAGTGCTACTAGTTGCACTCGCAATTTGTGTTTTGTCGGCCGTTGCATTTGGGCAAACGCCGAGGGGTGAGAACGATCCCAGGAATCTTTCGCCGTCCGTCGGTACTGGCGGTCCGGAAGGTGGTCCGACAGGTCTGTTTACGATCTATGACGGTCAGACCTTAAGGAAGGGTGAGTTCACCTTTAGTTTCGCATTCAGTAATTATGACCGCGATCCGGGCAACGTCGATATTACCGATTGGCCCGCGAGCTTTAACGTTGGCTTGAATGATCATCTTGAATTGTTCTTTAAGATGACTGCTTATCGCGGCATCAAAGTGAACAATCCACAGAATCTGTCGAGCTTCTATCTGCCGAACACGCAAGGGTTCTTTGGTACCAACCTGGTCGGCAGCGGACCGGCAATCATTCTTGCTCCGTCGGGGCCGAACGTCGGCACGATGGCGGGTACGGCTGTGTTCCGTCCGCCGTTTTGTCCGAATTGCGTGGCCGCCACCGATCCGCTGGCCGTTTACTATAGTTCCGGTCAGCCGATTGTTGCTTATCCGTTTACGGGCGGCCGGGGACCGAGTTTTGGTCTGGGCCCAGGTCTGATTGGAACGACATTCGGCTTCCCGGGGTTTAACGCCACGCTGGGACCGCCAACGGGCGGGACGAGTAACTTTGGCGCCGCGGGAGCTTTCCCCGGCGTGGGTTCTCCGGTTGGTGGTATCCTGCCGGGCATCGTCCTCGCGACCACGGCCCTGCCGTGTACGGCGCTGACAGGCAACTGCCGTCCGCCGGGCTCGCCGAATCCTCTGGATCCAATCGTGATTCCGACGGTGTTTACAGTCGCCCCGTCTTATTTGCCCGACGCTCCATTCGTAAGCCGTCTGTACGGCGAGTCGAGTTTGAATAATATGGTCGCCGGCGCGAAGTGGCGCATCACGGGACCAAGGAATCCGTTTGGCTTTGGTTTCATTCCGATGTACCGGTGGTATTTGGACAAGGCGGATGATGCTTCGGGCTTTAACATGCTTCAGCGCGGTGCGAGTCCGGGCGGAAACATCGGCGACTTCGGTCTGACGATGTTTGCGGATGCTCG
>DATANL010000807.1:0-11718 GCA_036266295.1 Pyrinomonadaceae bacterium
CTTTCGATCGTCTATCAAATTATTCGCGACCATAATGGTACAATCAACGTTCGCAGCAGAGTTGACCATGGGACGACGATTACCATTGAGTTGCCGAAGAGTAGTTAGGTAAGAAGAGACTATTTGCCATTTGTCATTGGCCATTTCCCATTTGTTGATTGTCGAGCACGCCGATGCAATCAGGCGCCGCAGTAACAGCAGATATTCAAGCGCAGGCTAACGCCCTTGAAGAGCGCTTGATTCATTTCGCCGTCCGGATCGTCAAACTCTCGGCGAACCTGCCGAAGACAGCAGCAGGCAGGCATATCGCCGGACAGATTTTGCGCTCGGGGACATCGCCTGCTCCGAATTACGGCGAGGCACGCGGTGCTGAGAGTCAGGCGGACTTCATTCACAAGATGCGAATTGTTCTGAAAGAACTGAATGAAACTTCGATATGGCTGCGGGTAATTGAACGTAGCGAGCTAATCAAAAGCCAATTATTACTGGACATCATTAACGAAACGAACGAACTGTGCCGCATCTTCGCGACTTCCCTGAAAACTGCAAAGTCGCGAAAATCAACTTAAAAAATGACAAATGGCCAATGACAAATGGCAAATAATCTTTTAGCGCGATGGCAAATATCCTAATCGTCGACGACGAACTCAGCATGCGTCAGTTCCTGACGCACTTGTTTCAACGTGAAGGACATTCCATTCGCGTTGCCGAAAACGGCCGCCGCGCGATGGAGATGCAGCGGCAGCAACCGGTCGACGTGATCATCTCTGACGTGCGCATGCCGGACATGGGCGGCATCGATCTACTGCGCGCCACCAAGGAACTTCGTCCCGAAACCGAAGTCATCATGATGACGGCCTTCGCCAACGAAGAAACCGCCCGCGAAGCCGTCAAACTCGGCGCTTTCAATTTCATCTACAAACCTTTCGATAACGAGCTGCTCAAAGTGATCGTGCAGCGCGCCGTGCAGAAGATCGCCGATGAACGCGAGAAAGCCGCGCTGCAAGTCGAGAACGATGCCCTCATCAAAGGCCAGCGCGCAAAGGGCCAACTCGGCAACATCATCGGCCGATCTGATCGCATGCAGTCCGTCTATCAAATGATCGAGACCGTCGCGGCGGTCCAATCAACCGTCCTGATCACCGGTGAGTCCGGCACCGGCAAGGAACTGGTCGCGCGCGCCATTCACGATCTGAGCCCGCGTGCGCAGAAGCCCTTCGTCTCAGTCAACTGCGGCGCGTTCACCGAAACCTTGCTCGAGTCCGAATTGTTCGGTTACGTCAAAGGTTCGTTCACGGGCGCGACCGCAAATCGCAAGGGCCTCTTCGAAGCCGCCGATTCAGGCACAATCTTTCTCGATGAAATCGGCGAGATGTCCGCGGCCATGCAGGTGAAACTCCTGCGCGTGTTGCAGGAGCGCAAAGTGCGTCCCGTCGGCGCGCATGAAGAGATGGACGTGAACACGCGCGTCATCGCCGCCACCAACCGCGACCTCACCGCCATGACCAAAGACGGTTCCTTCCGCGAGGATCTCTACTACCGCGTCTCCGTAATTCCGATGGAGCTGCCGCCGTTGCGCGAACGCGGCCAGGACATCTCGGAACTCGCCGAGCACTTCATCACCAAGTACTGCGCCCAGCAGGGCAGGAAGATGACTATCGGTGGCCCGGCGATGCGCCTGCTCGAAGCGTATTCATGGCCCGGCAATGTGCGCGAACTCGAACACACGATCGAACGCGCGGTCGCGCTCGAACGCACCGAGATGATTCAGCCTGAACGCCTGCCGGAACAGATCACCAATTACAGCGCCGTGCGCGTCAGTTCCGATCTGCAATTGCCACAGGAAGGAATTAATCTGACCGCGCATCTCGATCAATTGGAAAAGACCTACGTACTCGAAGCCCTGAAGCGCACCGACGGCAATCAAACGAACGCCGCTGAGTTGTTACAGATGTCCGTGCGTTCGCTGCGTCACCTGCTCGATAAGCATGGCATCCGCGGACTCACCGCGCAGATGCGCGACGAGCGCCGCACTGATTCCAATCCGCGCCGCCGCGCGACCGATCCCTTCCCCCGCCGCCGCATCGAAGATCTCGATGAAGAAACCGAAGACTCCGGTCACGCCGCCAGCGCCGGCGAACGCTAAACGCGTCATCGTTATGCGCGCCGCCGCGTGAACTCCCCGTTGGGTGCCGTGGATCGGGGAAGCAGTCTCTAACACGCAGGGGGCGAAATAAAGCGGAACACTAGCGCAACTTTTCGGCAGCCTTATTCAGGTGTCACACATGATGATTATCGTGGTTCTCTTATTCGCGACACTGAACCTGCCCTCTGGTGCATCGGCGCAAAACCAGACCCGAGAGACATGCGGGCAAACTGCGGCCGAACAAACGCCGTCGCTCCGCGAGGCCATTCACCAGCGGTACACCCTTCGGCGCGTGGAATTCATCGGCAACGAAACTATTAGCGACCAGGAGTTGCGTCGCCAGGTCGTGCTGCGTGAGGGGGATTTGTTTAGTCAGCGGAACCTGGCCAGGACTCTCGTTTCGCTAAACCGATTGAGGAAACTTTACCCTCTGACGATGCGCGATGTGATGGTTCGACTGGACCGGACCGAAAAACTCATTGACCTGACGTTGTGTATTCGCGAACGACATTCTTGACGCGCCTCACAATCGTTGGACCGCCGCCACCACCACCGAGCTTCTCATCAAACTGATCCGGTTCTATCATGGTCGCGTGTTAACGGGCCGTGGCCCGGCCATTCCGCCGTTGGCGTCATCAACTGGGAGCAGCAATATGCCGATCGAAAACGCAATAGCCAGCGTTGCTGTAAAGGACCTGAAGACATCCGTCGCCTGGTATCAGGCGCTTCTGGGAAAGGCCCCCGATTCTCTGCCGATGCCGGAGGTGGCGGAATGGAACTTTCCGCGCGGCGGCTGGCTGCAGGTATATCAACTGCCCGAGCGCGCGGGTAACTGTTCCTGCACGCTATCAGTAAGCAATCTTGAAGAGGTCGTCGAAAAAGCCCAACAACTTGGAATCGATACGTCCGAGCAGGCGGCGAGTGCGCAGGCGAAGACGCTCATGATTGTTGACCCGGACGGCAACCACATCGCGATTGCGCAGACGCTCGACAAGACGATGGCTCGCTGAGATTTTTGTTCGGCATTCAACAAATCGTTGGACCGGGGCCATCGCCAGCGTCGAGCTTCTCATCAAACTGATCCGGTTCTATCATGGCGCAGGTTAGCGGGCGGGGTCCCGGTTAACTGAGACGTTCGGCCCGTTGAGATTAAGGAGAGACAATGAGACGCATTTGGATGCTAATGATGCTGGGCGCGCTTGGCGCTCTGGCACCGATGGCCGTCTGTGCCCAGGAGCCGATCAAGGCCACGACCTTTGACGGCAAGCACGTGCTCCTGTACTCGGATGGGAAATGGAAACCGGCGACCACCGAGCCCGGCTCGGTCGCACATCTGGGCGCCTTCGCGCCGCCGCAGGAGGTCACACTCTTTTCGCGGCGCAAGTACGACGATTACATGAAGGCGACCTTCAGCTTCAAGTACGGGATACGGGACGATCCGGGTCTGAAGGTGACGCGCAACCAATGGGACCTGCTCTACGACAACGGGGACGGGGGCTTCTCGGTCGGCATGATACAAGAGGACCGCAGCCGGATCGTGGACCTTGGCGAGTTGACGTGGGCTGGCCTGCGAGCCGTCCCGGTCGTTTCAGCGCTGCCGCCGGGGGCGCGGGCCGGATCGGTGCCGGCCGTGCAGGGACACATGTACGTAGTCCACACTCGTAACAACACCACGGACCTGTACTCGGTGTTTCGGGTGGAGTGGCTCGAGGCGGGAGATCAGTGCGTGCTCTCGTGGGTCAACGTCCCGTCGCCGGAAGCTGCTTCAGCTGAGCGTGGGCCCGAGCAGGAGAAGGACTAGAGCGCGTTTCCCAAATAGCACTACAGCTCTTCGACTCAATCGGTCTGCGAGTCTCTCAGTTTTATGATCAGAGCTCTCATCGTCATCGTGTTCACATCGATGCTTTCGATTTCGACGGCCGCGATGCCGCCATTCGAAAACGACGACTGTGGCGCAGCAGTTGATGGCCTGCAGATGTGTCTCGCCGCATCGGGCTCAAATCTTCAACTCACACTCGGCAACGTCGGCGACCATGACATCACCGTGAATCTCGGAATAATGCTGGCGAACGGCAAAGTGCAACTGCCCGACCGCGTGATGATCAAATTCACCGACGCCCAGGGCAAGGCTCGTGTCTTCAAATTCAGTGACTTCAAGTATGGCGCCATCGCCGGTCGAGTCGACCATTACCTTGTGCCGCTTCGAGTAGGCTCGACCTACACACTGCAACTCAGGCTCGATCAATTCTGGTGTCAGGAAACAAAGGAATTTTCCATTCCGCTACTGGCTGGCGAAAACCGTTTGACCGCACAGTTTCAAGGCACATCAGCGACTCAGGTCAACCTAGACATGGGCGGAGTCGCGCTCATGAACTTTTGGTTAGGCAAGGCCGAATCAAACACTTTGACGTTGCTTCGTTAGCGACTTGACTGGAGCGCAAGCGTCCTCGCTCGTTTATTTTGTAGGGCAACCGAGACGGTTGCGCTCCAGTCATAAAGTGGAAGCGTTTCCAGAGCAGCGCTTCACGTTGTGTTTTGATATAAGTGTTCCCGTGCGCATTCTCCAGCGACGATATGCAGTCTATGCGTTTCTGACTCTGGCATTCGCCTTCCGTCTGGGCTTCGGCTTATGCGGACCATTCCAGGATGCTGATGTAATCCAGATTTATCTCCTCGGTCTCAAGTTCTATACGACCGGTATGTGGCCCTACTTTGGGCCTGATGTTGTATGGGGTGTGATTCAAATTCCGGGAGCGCTGCAGGGTCTGTTGGTCGGGTTGCCGCTGTATGTCTTGCCGGTCGCCGAGGCGCCTTACGTTCTCCTCAATCTCATCTCATTTTTAAGCATCTGCCTGCTTGCCTGGTACTGCTGCAAGCGTTTGCCTGCATCGCCGCGCTGGTTCATTTGGATCTGGTTACTCACTTGTCCGTGGACGCTCAGCCTCTCAACGAACATTTACAATCCTTCTTATCTGCTGGCAGCGGGCATCATCTTCTTCGTCGGCGCCCTTGAAATTTATCCGTTCACGCGTCGGAATCTCATCGACGCGCGACTGGCCAGTTCGATGATGGGATTCTCGTTGTTTTGGGCCATGCAAGTACACCTGTCGTGGACGATCCTCGTGCCGTATGTTCTGGCTGCTTTTTATTATCAATTGAGAGCGGGCGGCCGGGTTCTTTTGAAGACGCTCACCTATTTTATCGCCGGATCATTTGTGACCGGGTCATTACTGTTGCCAACCTATCTGAAGTACGGGTTAGCCGGCGGCGAGGGCGGAACGGGTTCAGCGGTAACCTTCAACCCAAGTAACTTATCTGCGATTGCCGGAATTTTGAAACGCTCTCTGTCCTTTGCCGTCTTTGACATCACCAGCTTCATCGGCGGTCACACCGCTGCCCGGATCGCGTTTCTAAAGGCGGAGCCGTGGCTGATCCCGTTCATCGTGTTCCTCGCGGTGGTCAGCATCATGCAAGGCATCGGCCTGGTAGTTTTCTGGTTCAAGCGAGATTCTGATCACAGCGATTGGCGCGCGATAAAATATCTGTTGGTGCTAAACATCTGTTTGATTTATGTGGCGTTTCTTTTTTCGATCAAGCCGCCGCAGACAAATCATCTCTACATCACGTTTCCGATTCCAATGATTTACAGTCTCTATTGTTGGGACCGACTGTGGCAGAGCACTCGTTGGCAGCTTTTAGCCAGGGCATTCCTCGCCTGCGGCATCGTTTTTCATGTGGGCCTGGCGCTTTACAATCTCCCGCGCGTGTCTCTGTATCCGGTTCGTAGCACGGTACAGTCAGCGATTGATGAAAAGAATTATCATGTCCTGGGCGAGCGCCGTCCGAACACACTTTATTGAAATCAGAAGGATCAAATGAAACGTACGTGGACAATAATCGGTGTGGCTGATGTGGCGGCCAGCTTCAAGTGGTACCAGTCGCTCTTTGGCCAGCCCGAAACGGGTCCGGCGCATGACTACTTTGGTCAGCTCGTCGATGTGGACGGCACGGTTCTGTTATGCCTGCACGCGTGGGGCGCGCACGATCATCCTCCGTTGGAAAGCCCCGCCAAGGCATCACCGGGCAACGGGCTGTTATTGTTCTTCCGCGTTGACGACTATGATATGGCCTTGCAGCGAGCGCGCGTTCTTGTGAACCGGCTGGAAGAAGAGCCGCACCTTAACCCGAGCACGAAAACGATGGAGTTCTCACTGCGCGATCCGGACGGATACTACGTCACCATCAGTGCGCTCTCAGCGCCGTAGTACGCGAAATCAATCCCGACGACAGAGGAGGTATCTATGGGTTCAATCCTGAAGGAAAGTGATCGAGCCGAAATCGTCAGCAGGTTGGGTTCGTTATCTGCTTTGTCCACACGAAAGTGGGGCAGCCTGGATGTGATCGGAATGCTGCAACATCTCAACCTGTCGGCGCGCATGACGCTGGGCGAGCTGCCGGTGGCTTCGTCCAATAAACGCGTGTTCCAAACTTTTCCGCTTAAGCACCTCATCCTCTATGTGCTGCCGTTTCCGAAAGGTGCGCCGACTGCCGCCGAATTGAAGCCTTCCGAGGCTTCATCATTTGAGACTGAACGCGCGGCGCTGCTCGAGATGCTCGAACGCATCGGCACGGGGCCGAGTGAAGGCGTTGGTCCGGCGCATCCGCTGTTTGGTCCGATGACCTGGAAAGAATGGGGCGTGGTGACGTACAAGCACGCGAACCATCATCTGAAACAGTTCGGGGCGTGAGCATTTCAATGAGAATGACTGCCGCAATTTTCTGCTGACAATGGAGGACCGATGAGCAAACAAAAACATCTGCGAACGGTGATGATTGCGGGAGCAATGTTCGCAGTTTTTCTGATGACGAGCGCAGCGTTCGCGCAAACCGATTTCTCAAAAGTTGAAATCAAAGTTACGAAGGTCTCCGGCAACATCTATATGCTGGAAGGCGCCGGCGGCAACATCGCGGCTTCCGTCGGTGAAGACGGCATCGTGATTGTCGACGATCAGTTTGCGCCGCTGGCGGAAAAGATCCAGGCCGCGCTCAAGGGCATCACCAACAAACCCGTGCGCTTCATCATCAATACCCACTATCACGGAGATCACACCGGTGGCAACGAACCGTTCAGCAATGCGGGCTCGACCGTGATCGCCCAGGCCAATGTGCGTAAGCGTCTGGAAAGCGGAGGCACCGCAGGCAACGGCGGCTCAGTCAAGATGGAGAACAAACCCGCGTCCAAAGCGGCGCTGCCCATCATTACTTTTGAAAACGACGTGACCGTTCATCTTAACGGCGAAGACATCCGGGCGTTGCATTTCCCCGCCGGACACACCGACGGCGACGCGGTCATTTTCTTTCCGAAGAACAACGTGGTGCACATGGGCGATGACTTTGTGCGTTACGGATTTCCTTTCATCGACGTCGCGAGTGGCGGCAGCGTTCAGGGAATGATCGCCGCCATGGAAAAAGCCATCACGATGCTGCCGGCCGACGTGAAGGTAATTCCGGGACACGGGGCGCTTTCCAATCTTGATGACGTGCGCGCGTTCGTCAAGATGCTGAAAGAAACTTCCGCCGTGGTGCAGAAAGCCATCGACCGGCATCAGACTCTGGAGCAAATGAAGCAGGCAAAAATCCTCGCGCCCTGGGAAAAGTTTTCCGGCAGCTTCATCAATACCGATGCGTTCATCGAAACCCTCTACAACTCGCTCACGGGTCAGAACGGGAAGTTTGTGAAGCACAATTAATAATCAGGCCGCAACTGTGACCCGATTCGCCCAATTCCTTCGCGTATTAGAGTGACGAACTCCATTTCGAGGAAAACTGATGAATCGAACCACAAAATCGCTCTCGTTGCTGCTGATTGCTCTCGTTTGCCTCTCAGCCCTGCCGCTGCCGGCGCGAGCAGAGGCCACCGATGATGAAGTTAAGGCCATCCTGCAGCAGCGGATTGAATACGCAAAGAAAAGCGTCGGCATAGTTGTAGGTCTCGTCGATGAAAAAGGCGCGCGCGTAATCACCTTTGGCAAGCCCAGCCTCGACGGCAAACAGCCGCTTGACGGCAACTCGGTTTTCGAAATCGGTTCAGTTACCAAAGTTTTCACCGCAACCTTGCTCGCTGATATGGTCGAGCGCGGCGAGGTCAGCCTCGCCGATCCAATCTCGAAGTATCTTCCGAAGACAGTGAAGGCGCCGACGCGTGACGGCAAAGAGATTACGCTGCTGGATCTCGCGACGCAGACATCCGGGCTGCCACGCCTGCCGACTAACTTTGCGCCGAAAGATCCACGAAATCCGTACGCCGATTATTCAGTCGATCGGTTGTACGCGTTCCTTTCGAGTTACACCCTGACTCGCGACATCGGCGAAAAGTACGAGTATTCAAACCTGGGCGTCGGTTTGCTGGGTCACATTCTGTCGTTGCGCGCCGGAACAGATTACGAAACGCTGGTGCGCAAGCGCATCTGCCAGCCGCTGAAGATGGCGGACACCAGCATCACGCTCACGCCCGGGATGCAGACACGACTGACAACCGGGCACGATCCGATGCTGAAGCCAGTCGCTAACTGGGACCTGCCGACGTTGGCGGGCGCCGGCGCGTTGCGATCGACAGTCAACGACATGCTGAAGTTTGTCGCCGCTAACATAGGCCTGACAAAGTCGCCTCTGTTCGCTGCCATGCAGCGAGCGCAACAGTCTCAGCGCGAAACCGGCCAAACCGATCTGACCATTGGTCTCAACTGGCACATCCTGAAAAAGTTCGATAGCGAAATCATTTGGCACAACGGCGGCACCGGCGGATATCACTCGTTCATCGGCTTCGATAAGAAAAACCGCGGGGGAGTGGTCGTGTTGTCGAACTCGGCAAATGACATCGACGATATCGGCCGGCATCTGCTCGTAAGCCAATACCCGATCGCCAAAGTAGAACCGGCGAAAGAACGCAAGGCGATTCAACTCGATCCAAAATTCCTTGACGCGTATGCAGGCGAGTATCAACTTGCTCCCGGCTTCAGCGTGGTGTTCACGCGCGAGGGCGATAAGCTTTTCATGCAGCCAACCGGTCAGGGCAAAACTGAAATCATTCCTGAATCCGAAACTGATTTCTTCGTCGCCGTCGCCGATGTTCAGGTGACTTTCGTCAAAGACGATCGGGGTCAGGTAAGCCAGGCCGTCCTTCATCAGAACGGCCGTAGTCTTCCCGCCAAGAAGATCAAGTAACCGCGCAGTAATCAGACCGTCACCAAATTCGAAGGAGGAATCGCCGTGTTACCTATGTTGCGATTCATGGCCGTGCTTTTTCTGTCGAGCCTTTTTTTCGTCTCACTTTGTCCGGCGCAAACGCGTCAGCCGGCTCAGTTCAGGACTATTACGATTCGAGTTAAGGAAGGCACGAACCTTGGTTTTGACCTTTCTGCAGATGGCCGCGCGATCGTTTTTGATCTGCTGGGCCAACTTTGGCTGGTTCCCGGATCAGGCGGCAACGCGCGAATGCTTACCGATGCGGTCCGTGATGCGGCGGAAGACCTCGACCCCTCGTTTTCGCCGGACGGTCGTCGAGTAGTGTTTCGCGGTGAGAGAAATGGGCGTATTGGTTTGTGGTTGTTGAGTCTGGATGCGGGCCGGCCGCGTCAGCTGACCCAGTTGTCGGACCCGGACGGGTTCGAAGGGCAGGCCGCGTGGTCGCCCGATGGCCGCTCCATCGCTTTCATTCGTCGCATGCCTCCCGATGCGACTAAACCGCGCGGGCATTTTGCGATCATGTCGCTTGATGTCGCTTCCGGAACCGCGCGCGAACTTTCCATCACCGGTATGCCGAGCCCTTTGGTTAGCGATCCCGTCTGGCTTCCGGGCGGCAAAGAAATCGCTTTCGTGAACCGCGCGCCGATGGGCGAAAAGGGCGGGCGCATCTGGGCGGTTGCGGCTACGGGAGGTCAGGCGCGACCGATTACAGACGAGTCCGTGCGCGCGTTCAATCCCACTTTCAGTCAGGACGGCCGGCGGCTGGCGTACTTCGCCAACGATGCGGCCGGCAAGATACAGATATGGGTGCAGGAAGTTGACAACGGCAAGGTCACCGCCAAGGCGCCAATGCGCGTAACGAGTCATGCGGACGTCACGCGGACGCGAATTCGCTGGGACGGAAGCGACCTGGTGTATTCGGCCGATGGTCGCTTATGGAGAGTGAATGTATCAGGCAGCGAGCGCAAAGAGATTCCTTTCATCGCCGAACTTTCGATCAGGCAGCACCGGCAGACGCTCCCGCAGGCTCGACTGACTGCACCTGGTCAACTCTCTCCCGCCAGGGGATTTATGGGAATGGCGCTCGCACCTGATGGACGCCAGATTGGAGCGCTCGCGCTTGGCAAGTTTTGGGTGATACCTGTAGATGGAGGGCGTCCCCGCGCGGTGGCAGACGTTCCTTTCGGCGCGGCTTCGTTGGCATGGTCGCCTGACGCTGCGGAAGTCGCCTGGTCCGCCGGCGTCGCGGATCACGAAGATCTTTTCGCGACCAACGTCGCCACGGGCGCGACTCGCAGAGTCACTGCTCTGGCCGGCGGGGAACGCAACCCAACTTACTCTCCCGATGGTCGCTATCTTGCTTTCGTTCACGCGAAGGATGAGAGTGGTGTCCTCCGTCTGGTGGACGCGCATGCCAGCGACGTCGCCGATCCGGCCCAGACCAAAGACCTCGGCGCCATTGGTTTGAACGGGACGAGCGCCCCGCAATGGAGTCCTGAGTCCGACGGGTTGCTGGTGACCGGCGCGCCCGGTAAGTTGCCGCGCGCAACCTTCATTACACTGTCCGGTCAGCGACAGACTCTGACCAAATTTCCCGATGCGCCAATCTTTCTGCAGTGGACGGCGCAGCACACCATCATCTTCGGACGCCACGATCGACTGTGGGAAGCACCTTTCGATCACAATGGTATGCAATCCGAGCCGAGACCGTTGGGAACGGACGCGGCGCTCTACAGCTCAACCTCGCGCGACGGCCAGGTGCTATTCGTTTCCGACGGAGGATTGCGTCTGCGCTCAACGCAAGGTACGGAAAGTAGAATCGGCTGGCCGCTCACCTACACACCTCCGGTTCCCGAATCGACTCTGGTTCGCAACGTAAGAATCATCGATGGCAGCGGCGGACCGGCTACCGATCCGCGCGACATCCTGATTGAAGGAGGAAGGATCAAGCAGATTGCGCCGCCAGGCACCGTTTCCAGCCGCGGCGTTCGAGTCATCGATGCGGCTGGTCGTTTTGTGATTCCCGGCTTGATCGATCTGCACGCGCATCTCGATATGCCCGATCTGCTGCCCGGCTGGGTTTATTTCGGCGTCACCACCGTGCGCGATCAGGGATCATCGATGGCCCGGACGGCCTCTTATGCTGACGACATCGCGGCGGCAATCCTTCCCGGTCCACGCATCGCCTACGGTGGCTTTCAGTTCTACAGTGATTACGCTTTTGATGCAGAGCAGTGGCGTGGCATTGAGCCCGAATCCGATCCGGATCATATCAAGCGCGCGGTGGACCTGGCCCAAGCATTCGGGGCCCAGCACATTAAGACTCG
>DATANL010000808.1:0-2211 GCA_036266295.1 Pyrinomonadaceae bacterium
GCGAAAGTGACCGCCGCAAACAGCAATCAGTTCCTCGGCGCGCTGTTTTGCCGTTTCTTCATCTTCGCCAAAGAATTCTCTGTAGCCGCGCTCGCCAAATCGTTTCTGAGTCAGGCGCAATAACGCGCTCCAGCCATTATCGTACCTGGTGCGAACGTCATCATTCTCCCACTGGCGAATGCTCGGAATCGTGATCGGACTCTCCTCAGCCGGTTTCACGAACTTGAACCAGGGGGGCACGGTGTAAACCGCGTGTATGTAGGGAATCTTTAGCAGGTTCAAATGGTTCGAGAAGAGTCTGGTAGCGCTCTGTAGGACTTCCTGCTCATTGAATAGCGACCCACGCAATTGCTCCAGGGAGTCAAAAATAAAAATCACCTGGCGCTCATCATCAAAGAACTGCTGGATCGACTTAACGCCGTCCTCAAAGAACGCATGCGTCTCATTTTTTAACTCGCCGATGCGTCCCGCCAGCAGCTTCTGAACGTTCTTACGAAAACTGGGCGCCGTCTTCAAAGCGAGCTTCAAATCAATCCCGCCTTTTAATCCGCCGATTACTTGTTTGGCGGGGCTTTCAAATTCGACTTTGGCGCCAACCTCTTCGGGCTCAACTCTGAGATTCAGAAAGAAGTTCTTCATCCGGTCCCAGAAGGATTGGCGCAGTATGCCTTCATGATGTCCCTTCAACGCGTCGTGATTGCGAATGGCGTCATCGAAGGCCCCGGCAAGGACAATTAACAGATCGGAAATGTCGATTGGCTCTGAAGGATTAATGTATTCAAGCGCATCGGCGTAGAGCACCAGGCAGCCTTGTTCTTCCAGAGCCTTTCGCAGGCGAAACAGTTCAGTCGTCTTCCCCGAACCGCGAAAGCCTGAGAACAGTTGGAGGCTTTCAACGCCACCTAGCTCGATGTTTTCTTCAAGACGCGTAACCGGATCCTCGATCCCGCAATGCTGGTAGATGGGCTCATAAAGCAAGAAATTCGGTTTGGCAGGATCGAGTGCCTCGAACGGATCGAGGTTCTTGAAGATTCTCTTTCGAAGATCGCGTTGTGCTTGAGTTAAGGGCATCGACCGACAGCAATTCTTCAGTTTTCTGAGTTTAAGCTGGTAACGGGTAAGCCCAAGTGTATCTTATTCCGCCACGAGTTGCATGTAGCTTTCCGGCCGGCGATCGCGGAAGAATTGCCAGGTGTTGCGGACCTCGCGAATCATGTCGAGGTCCAAATCGGCAACTAGCAGCGCATCCTCGTCACGTGGCGCCTGGGCGATGATTTGCCCCCGCGGATCGCAGAAGTAACTCTGGCCGTAAAACTCGCCAATGTCCCACGGCAACTCGTGGCCGACGCGGTTAATCGCTCCGACAAAGTAACCGTTAGCGACCGCATGCGCCGGTTGTTCCAACTTCCAAAGATATTCTGAGAGGCCGGCCACGGTGGCTGAAGGATTAAAAACGATCTCCGCGCCGTTCAATCCCAACGCGCGCGCGCCTTCCGGAAAGTGACGGTCGTAGCAGATGTAGACGCCGACGCGCGCATACGCGGTGTCGAAAGCAGGGAAGCCGAGATTGCCTGGCTTGAAATAGAATTTTTCCCAGAACCCGGGGTTGACGTGCGGAATGTGATGCTTGCGATACTTCCCGAGATATTTTCCGTCGGCATCGATCACTGCGGCGGTGTTGTAGTAAATGCCGGTGATCTCCTCTTCGTAAATCGGCACGACGATGACCATGTTGTGCTTCTTGGCGACTTCCTGCATCAACTTTGTGGTCGGCCCGTCGGGAATCTTTTCGACCGCTTCGTACCAACGCACCTGCTGCTCAGCGCAGAAGTATGGCGTGGTGAAGACTTCCTGCATGCAGAGAATCTGCACGCCTTGCTTCGCCGCGTCCTCGATCATCGCGACGTGCTTTTCGATATTCAGCCGTTTGATTTCCTCGATGGGCGCATCCGTCGGCCCTGCGTTCTTTGCTTGAATCAATCCGCATTTGACTATTCGTGACATAAAAAAGACTCCGGCTTAATTTTCAGTTTTAAGAGTTTCGGTCACCGCGGGGCGTGGGGGCAGCAGCTTCATCAAAACCAGATAGACAATCGCCGCGACCCCGAATCCGACAAACCATGCATAGCTGTAAAGGTTGTCGAGAATTCTGGCGGACCATCCCAACTTGTGCGATATCGGACCGCTCCACGCCAGCAGACAGCCCAAGAG
>DATANL010000809.1:0-12175 GCA_036266295.1 Pyrinomonadaceae bacterium
GAAGTGCCGAACCAGGATTCGCTGGTGCGTTCGAAGATCGATGCGGCCGTCGCTGCCAACCCTAATGATCCGGCGGTGACGCTGGCCGTCGCCAACGCGTACTTCAACGACGACAAACTCGAGGAAGCAATGTCATGGGTCGAGAAGTCGATCAAAGTCAAAGAGACGTTCGCGAACCTCCGCACCAAAGCTAACCTGCTTTTGAATATGAACAAGAAACCGGAGGCCTTTGCGGTTGCTGAGCACGCCGTGGTGGTTGGCAAGGCCGAGGGCGCTGATACGTCGCGCTTCGAGAAAGCGATTGCCGATCTGAAAGCGAAGATGTAATTACGGGAACGCGGGCGCCCTCGCCCGCCGTTTCAGCCAGTGTGCTGCTAACCAGGGAATGCGGACGAGGGCGTCCGCGTTCCCGCCTTGCCGCCCGCCATTCTCACGTTACATAATGCGCCCGAAATTTCGACACCGAAGGAGTGCCACCATGACTTCACTCAAACGTATTCCGTTTTTGAATTTAATAATTCTGCTCGGCGTTGGCTGCTGGGGCCACGCCTTCGCGCAGACGCCGCCGCTGGCAATCAAGCCGCTGCGACCCAGCCAAAAGGCCACCGTGATGCAGACCGTCGGCGTCACCGACATCACGATTACTTACAGCCGTCCGCCCGTGAACAAGCGAACGATTTTTGCGGATGCGCCTCCGGAAATGGAAGCGCTACATAAGGGCGAGGCCACGCTCGATAACCAGAACGAGCGCAAGCCCGGCTGGCCGATCGTTCCTTACAACCACGTTTGGCGCGCCGGCGCGAATGAAGCGACGCTATTCCAGGTGACCGACGATGTTTTGATCAATGGTCAGCCGCTAAAGGCCGGCAGCTACAGCATGCACGCGATTCCCGGCAAGGATGAATGGACGATCATCTTTAATAACGATCCCGGACAATGGGGCAGCTTCAGTTACGACGCAGCGAAAGATGCTTTGCGCGTGAAGACGAAGCCTCAGCCCGCCGGCGATAATCAGGAGTGGCTGGTCTACACCTTCGATCCCGTGACGGAGAATTCGGCGACCGTCAATCTGCGCTGGGAGAAAGTGCGCGTGCCGTTCACCGTTGAAGTGAAGGATGTGAAGGCCGCGTGGCGTAAACACGCCGATGAAATGATCGCCGCCAATCCCACCGCCGGACAGCTGCCGGCGCAAGTCGCGCAAACACTCTATGCGCGCTTCAAGGACTATGAACAGGCGCTGAATTATGTAGAGCAATCGATCAAGGTCAAAGAAACTTTCGGCAACCTGTCTTTGAAGTCGAACATACTTTGGGACATGGGCAAGAAAGACGAGGCGAAGACCGTAGGTGAGGCCGCCATCGCCAAAGGCAAAGCCGACAAGGTCAATACGGCAGCTTTTGAAAAGCGAGTCGCTGATCGCGCGGCTGCCAAGCAGTAGTCCCTTCAGTAAGTGGCACAGACTTCAGTCTGTGATAATTCAATCCCACAGACTGAAGTCTGTGCCACTACACGTCATGACAATTCAATCGCCCAGTCGCAGGCTGAGACTCTTTATTCTAAGTCTCAGCCTGTTCGCTTGTGGCGTTACCGCAGCTCAAACAACTTCGCCGCCGGTTGCGCTGCTCGCGTTGGCGATCGGCTCATGGCAAGGCGTATCGTTGCCTGATGCTCCGGCAGGCATGACGATACGGAACGTCAAGTACGAGACTTTTGCGACTGTGAATTCCAAGGGTTCCGTCGCCGCCACGACCAGCAATCCGAATCGCCTGCCGCTGCCAACCGACGGCTCGGCAGTCAGAATCGAACGAACCGAATTGCATGCGTATTCGATGGACCTGAACAATCAGGGAGCCAAAGCCATCAAGGCGCTGTCGTGGGATTTCATCTTCACTGATCCGGCCACACACGCCGTGTTACTCCGCCATTCATTCGCGAACGTTCAGCAGATCGATCCCGCCCGGCACAAGACGATCAAGTTCACGACGCAACTCTCGCCACCGCAAATCGTGACCGCAGCCGACATTGCGAAAAAAAGTGCGCCGTTTGTGCGCAGTGTGGCGCTGCAGTGTGTTTTGTTTAGCGATGGTTCGACCTGGGAAAATTCGAGCGTGCGCGGCAAAGCATGCGAGCGTCTCGAGCGATGGATCGATCGCCGCAAAAGCTGGCGTCCGGAGCTTGAAGATTTTCCGTTCAATCCCTAGTCTTACACCGCCGTCCGAGCCTTGAATATCCGCCGAAGAAGATGAAAACAAAAAAATCGATCCGTCTGACTGCCGCGCTGTGCGCGTTATCGATCCTCCTGCCGCATGTGGTGCTGGCGCAAAAGCAACCTGCCGCGAAGCCGTTCGAACTCACCGTCGATAGCATCATGCGTGGGCCGCGCCTCGTCGGTTATCCGCCGGGTGGTGTCTACTGGTCGCAGGACAGCCAGAAGGTTTACTTCCGTTGGAAGCAGGCTGCCGAACCGCGTCTGAAAGAGATGAGTCTCTATGTTGTTAACCGCGACGGCTCCGGCCTGCGGCGATTGACGGAAGAGGAATCAAAGCAGGCGCCCCCGCCGAACGGTGAATTATCGAAAGACAAATCGATGACGGTGTTCACCGATGAAGGCGACATCTTCATCTACGATCATGCGAAGCAGGCGCGGCGGCAAATCACTCGGACCGTCGATACCGAAACCAATCCACACTTCACCTTCGATCAGAAACGGATCTATTTCACTCGCCAAAGCAATCTTTACGTGATGTCGCTCGATGGTGGGTCGCTCGAACAACTGACCGACATTCGCGCGGGCGGCGCGCCCGGCAGTTCGCCGGCAGTTAGTGCGAGTCCGCAAAAAGTCACCGACAGCCAGGAGACTTTGAAGAAAGAAGAGCGCGGCTTGCTCGACGCCGTCCGTGAACGCGCCGAACAACGCGAAGAGCAGGACAAACGCCGGAAAGAACGCGAGAAACGCAAACCCTTCAACGTTCCCGGCGGCCAGAACGTCCTCAATCTCAATCTCTCACCGGACGGCAAGTACGTCATCGCCACCGTGAGCGAACCGGCGACCGGATCAAGAAACACGATCGTTCCGAATTACGTGACTGAATCCGGCTACACCGAAGACATTCCGGGACGATCCAAAGTCGGTGATACGCAAAACCGCGCGCGGCTCGTTCTCATCAACACTGAAACCGGCGATACGAAGAACGTCGAGCATGGCCAGCGTTTGCCGGCTGCACCGCCGCCGCAACGCACCGAGATGAATGCGACCGAGCAACCACGGGTCAGTACCGATCGGACCGAGACACAACGTACTCAGCCGGCGCCAAAAGATCGTGACGTTCAATTAAGTCAACTCCAGTGGTCCGAAGACGGCCGGAACGCGGTGCTGATGGGCCGCGCGGCTGACAACAAAGATCGTTGGGTAATGCTGCTCGATCCGGCGACCGGCAAGACCAAAGTGCTGGCGACGATTCACGACGATGCCTGGGTGGACGGACCGGGAGCCTTCACGCTGGGTTGGCTGCCCGACAGTCAGCACGTTTATTTCGAGTCCGAGCGCGACGGATGGTCCCATCTCTATTCAATTTCGATCGCCGGCGGCGAGCCGAAGCAACTCACTTCCGGACCATTCGAAGTTTCAGACGTGCGTCTTTCGCAGGACAAAACAAAATTCTATTTCACCTCGAGCGAGGGCAGCGTCTTTCAACGACACTTATTCTCGATGCCGATCGATGGGGGCGCGCGCACGCAAATCACCGGCTTACCCGGACAGAACCAGGTTGATATCTCGCCGGATGAAACGATGCTCGCGGACCTGCGCTCGTACAGCAACAAGCCGCCCGAGCTTTACCTGCTCGCCAACAAGCCGATGGATGAGAAGGCTTCGTCGACCTTGAAGCCGGTGACGACTTCTCCGATTCCTGAATTCTTCACCAACGATTGGATCGATCCGCGGCTCGTCAGTTTCAAAGCGCGCGACGGCGCCACGGTGTGGGGCCGTGTGTACGTGCCGTCGAATTACAAAGGCGGCGGCCCGGCCGTGCTGTTCGTGCATGGCGCCGGCTATTTGCAGAACGTGCATCGCTGGTGGAGCTCTTACTATCGCGAGTTCATGTTCAATCATCTTTTGAGGGAAAAAGGTTTTGTCGTCCTCGACATCGACTATCGCGGCAGCGCCGGATACGGCCGCGATTGGCGCACCGGCATCTATCGGCACATGGGCGGTAAAGACCTGACCGATCACGTCGACGCGGTCAATTATCTGGTGAAAGAATTCAACATCGATCCGAAACGGGTCGGCCTGTACGGCGGCAGCTACGGCGGTTTTATCACGCTGATGGCGATGTTCACGCAGCCGGATGTTTTCGCCGCGGGCGCAGCGCTGCGGCCGGTGACTGACTGGGCCCATTACAACAACGGCTACACCGGGAATATTCTGAACCTGCCGCAGACCGACGCTGAGGCTTACAAGCAGAGTTCGCCGATTTACTTTGCCGGTGGATTGAAGGGCGCGCTGCTGATTTGTCACGGCATGGTCGATACCAACGTCAACTTCCAGGACACCGTGCGCCTGGTTGAGAAACTGATCGAGCTTCGCAAGACTAATTGGGAAGTTGCGCCGTATCCGGTCGAAGATCACGGCTTCGAACGTGAAGAGAGTTGGGCTGACGAATACAAGCGAATTTTGAAATTGTTCACCGAGAATTTGCATCCCGAGGCGCGCACCGGCAACGCGCGCCAGCGAACCAAATGAGTCAATAACTCGCTCTAAGAAAATATGCGCAGGCTTTTTCTCCCGCCGGTTTTTTTATTGATCGTGGCGATCTCATCGTCACTCGGCGCGAGCAGCGTGCGCGCCCAGACCAGGTGCCTTACTCAGGACGAAATCAAACGCCTCACCGACCAGGTCGAATCGAACACCACGCGGCCTTTCGATAAAAAGCTCAGCCAACAGCTAACCAAGCTCGAGGACAAAACGCGGGGACGAATTCAGAACAACGTCGCCAACAACAAGAGCAGCGAGACGATTCTCAAGACACTCCGCGCCGAGCGTGAAGCAAACACCGCCGAGTTGTGTTCGATCCTCAAGCAATACGGCTGGCCCACGCGCGACCTGGTGGGCGACGACGGGGCACAATCGATGTTCTTCGTGCTGCGCAATAGCGCCACGGATCAACTCCAGCGCGATCTGCTGCCGGTGATAATTGCCGCCGTAAAGAAAGGTGAAATCAGCAAGTCATCGTTTGCCACCTACATCGATCGGCTGCGTATCAATGTTGGCCTCAAGCAAATCTTCGGTACCCAGGCGACCATTCGCGATAGTTTTCTGGTGCTGTATCCGATCGTCGACGAACAGCATATCGACGCGCGCCGCAAACAATACGAGTTGCCGCCGTTGAAAATTTATCTGCGCGGTCTCGAGATGCTTTACCGTCTGCCGCTGATCAAGGCGACGGGCGAGCTGGCCAATTCTTTCACCGACAATTCCCAGGCAGCGATTGCGAGCGCGACTGACAAGGTTCTGAAGACCACGACTGATGACGATGTCGATGTGGTGCGGGTCGACACTAACCTGGTCAGCTTGAATGTCAGCGTGTACGGCACGAAGTTGCGACAGGAAGTCACCAGGCTCGAACAGAAAGACTTCACCATCGCTGAGGATGGCAAGCCGCAGGAGATCAGTTTCTTTGCCACGACGGACGTGCCCTTCGATCTGGTTCTGCTGCTTGACTTGTCGGGGTCAACCGCCGAGAAGCGTGATCTAATTCGCAAGTCGACCACCAGCTTCATCGAGGCTGCGCGGCCTTCGGATCGCATTGCCATCGTGGCGTTCGCCGACGAGACCTGGGTGGTTTGTCCGCTCACTGCCGACCGCAACAAGTTATTGGCCGGTGCGAATCAAATCGAAGGTGGCGGCGGGTCGCGCGTGTGGGATGCCCTCGCTTTCACGCTCAATAACATTTTCGAATCGGCCACTTCACCAAGGCGACGGGCGGTGGTCTTCATGACTGACGGTGTGGATAACGCCCTGGGTGGCGTCGAGGGATCGACGATCACCTTCGCTGATTTGCTGGAATCGGTCCGCAAGCATGATGCTTTGGTGGTCCCCATCTATCTGGACACCGAGGGTCGCAATTCCTACGGCGATAGCGGCCGGCGGACTTATGCGAACGCGCGCAACACGCTGGCGATGCTGGCGTTCGAAAGTGGCGGCCTTTATTACAGCGCGCGCAAGGTTGAAGATCTGAACGGCGTCTACGAGCAGGTGATCGAAGACTTGAGCAAGGTCTACAGCATCGGTTATCGATCGACGAACGAAAAGCGCGACGGTTCATGGCGCGCCGTCAACATTGGGATCCCGGGTCATGCGGATTTGAAAACACGTGCTCGTCCTGGGTACTACGCGAATTCGAATTGATCCCAATCACGAGCGACACGAAGATCTGACGATCACGATGAATAAACATTTGCTTTCGTTTAGACGGCGGACTGGTCCGCCGCGTCAAAACATCAGCCGCACAAGTGCGGCGTCTAAACGGTCGGCACTTCTCTTTGCTTCCCTTATGGTTTTTGCTTCTCTCGGTACGGCCGCGCAGGCGCAGCAGATCAAACGCGATCCGAAATACCCTGCGCACTGGTGGACTCCGATCAATGATCCGAAGAAACCCGATTGGGAAATCATGCCGCAGGAAGCAGGCCCCGGCGAAGTTATTCTTTCAAAGCGTCACGAACTGGGTTTGCTTTCCAATTTCGCGCCCACGCCGTTCGTCTTTCACGGCAAGCGCTACGCAAGCCTCGAAGGTTTCTGGCAGATGATGAAATATCCGGAAGACGCGAACGATCCGCGCGCGAAATTTTCGGGGCTCGAATGGAAGTACACGCGCGATCAGGTTTCCCAAATGGCCGCCTTTGAAGCGAACGCAGCCGGCGCGCTGGCCAGCAAGAACATGGAAAAGATGGGCATCACCTGGGTGAGCTTCGAAGGCAAACATTTCGAATATAAGCCTGCGACGCCGGGCGAGCACTATCGATTGATCGTTGCAGCCACGTGGGAAAAAGTGAAGCAAAATCCCGAAGTGCGTAAGGTGCTGCTCGCTACCGGCGATCTGATTCTCAAACCCGATCACCATCAGGAAGCGAACGCACCCGCAGCCTGGAAGTACTACGAAATCCTTACGCAGATTCGCACCGAATTGCAGAAGCAGAAAAACTGACTTCACGGTCGACCAACCTGCCCCGACGAAATCTTTAGAGCCGCCTTGTCGGTCGTCCAATTCGCCGGTTGCGAACTCCCCGGTTTTGAGCCGCGTCCCTGCTACGTTAGAATGCCACGGTCGTATTTGGCGCAAAGGACTCATCGTATTTCATTGTGTTAGCTTTAATTGCATCGACTATTAATGTTGAGCAGTGTCTCAACAACGGCTGGTTTTGCCCGCCGCCCATGACCGGCGATCTGTGTATAGACTTCCCCGGTTACTGCGATTCTCTTTACAAAACCGGCTTATCCGACACGCTGCATCAGGCCACGATCTTTAACATCAGTCCGCTTTATCAGTTCGACGCGTTCGACTGGACCGTGCTGATTATCTACTTCGGCATCCTCACAGTGCTGGCCATCTATGGCGTGTATCGCGTGAAACAGGTCATCGAGTTCTGGCGATATTCGCGATTTCCACCCAAAGCCAAGTCGGCTTTCGCCGAGAGTGACCTACCGCACATCACCATACAGCTTCCGCTCTTCAACGAAATGTACGTGGTTGAGCGGCTGGTGAAATCGGTAAGCGAGATCGACTATCCGCGTGATCGCCTGGAGATTCAGGTGCTCGATGACTCGACCGATGAGACGGTCAACATAGCGCGCGCGACCGTCGAGACCTATGCGAAACAAGGCTACGACATCCATTACATCCATCGCGACGATCGCACCGGATTCAAAGCCGGCGCTCTGGAAAATGGAATGAAGACCGCAAAGGGCGAACTGATTGCGATCTTCGATGCCGACTTTGTTCCGAACAAGGACTTTCTGCGCAAGCTGATTCACTTCTTCACCGATGCCACCGTCGGTTGCGCGCAGATGCGTTGGGCCCACATTAACGGCTCGTATAATTTGTTAACGCGGCTCCAGACAATCATGCTCGACGGCCACTTTGTGATCGAGCAGACCACCCGCAATCGCACGGGAAACTTCTTCAACTTCAACGGCACCGCCGGCATCTGGCGGCGCCAGGCGATCGAGATGAGCGGCGGTTGGCAACATGACACGCTGACTGAAGATACTGACCTGAGCTTCCGCGCTCAGCTGATGGGCTGGAGATTTGTTTACCTGCTCGATGAGGAAGCGCCGGCAGAAATTCCCGTGGAAGTGAACGCGTTCAAAGCCCAGCAGCGTCGTTGGGCCAAAGGCGTGCTCCAGGTTTGGTTCAAATTGTACCGGCGAATCTGGTATGCCGATGTGCCGCTTCGCGTGAAGCTGGAAATGTTTTTCCGCCTCACCGGAAACATCAGCTACCCGCTCATGATTGTGGCGAGCTTCATGCAGTTCCCACTGCTGGTCGTGCGCTATAACCAGGGCCTTCATCAATTGATGATGCTCGACGTCCCGTTGCTCTTCTTCTCGACGGTGTCCGTGGTCCTGTTCTATGGCTCGGCAGTTTGGTACCTCGACAAGCAACGCGCCTCGCGCCTCTTGCATTTGCCGCTGGTGATGAGCCTCGGCATTGGCCTGGCATTTTCAAACGCGCGCGCCGTGCTGGAAGCGCTGGTTGGCATCAAGTCGGAATTTGTCCGCACGCCGAAATATCGCGTCGAGAAAACGGACGATGAATCCTGGAAGCGCAAAAAGTACAAACGCCGGCACGGTTGGCTGCCGCTGCTGGAGCTGAGTTTCGCCATCTATTTCGTCTTTGCGATTGCTTATGCCGTCCGCATGCACATGTGGGGTCCCATCTTTTTCTTGTTGCTGTTCTGCTTCGGCTACGGCTACATGGGCATCATGAGCCTCTTGCAAACTGCTGGTGGCCAGCGCCTTAACGCAGTTTGGCGGCGCAATAACGCGGTTGCGCGGCCATAGCATTCTTCCCTTAAATATCGTAACCTTGGGCCACTTTCAAGCGTCTTAAGTTCCGAATCTCGCAACTGAATCGCGCTCTCGCGACCAATAGCGACCAAAATTTACGGAGGATTTTCGAATGAAGAGAATATTTGTGATTGCCGGACTGGCGGCTGCTTTCTTACTGCTCGTCGTCGCGGCCAGTGCCCAGAAGGCGAACTTCGCCGGCACCTGGACGTTGGATAAAGCCAAGAGCCAAAATCTCAGCCAGCGAACGATGGGCGCGGATAAAGTTACGTTGACCATCACTCAGGACGACAAGACCATCACGCTCGAGACCAAGCTTGAAGGTGGTACGCCGCCTCAAGGTGGTGGCGGCGGTGGTAACGGTGGCGGCGGCGGCGGCATGGGCGGCGGTCGTCCCGGCGGCGGTGGCTTTGGCGGCCCGCAGTCCTTTAACCTCGATGGTAAAGAAGCTACCAGCGACTTTCAGATGGGACAGAACACCGGCAAGCGAACAACCAAGACCACGATGAACGGCAATACGCTCGAATTAATGAGCAAGATTGAAGGCGTGGGTCGTGACGGCAACCCGACAAGTTCGACTACCACACAAAAATTGACGCTGTCCGATGGTGGCAAGACCCTGACGGTCGTCACCCACCGCGAAGGCGGCGCACAACAGGCGCCTGACTCGACTGCCGTTTACGCCAAGCAGTAACGTCAACGCTTAGTTCCCCCTGTATTACCAAACAGAGTCGCGAGGTTTCACGCCTTGCGGCTCTGTCGTGCTTTTGTCCTGGCCCACGTTAAGGTAGAATCGGTCGCATTCCATGAATGAAGTTTGTCAGCAAGCTGAGCAACTGCTCAATTCGATCTTCGAGTCTGCGCGCTTCGACGTGCGCGCCGCCGCGTCTGAATCAGATCTCGGTTGCACGCTTTCGATTGAGGGCCCGGACTGTGGCCTGCTGCTGAATCAAAGCGGGGAATTACTCGATGCGCTCCAGCAGATCCTCAATCAGGCTTACGGCCGTAATTTGCCGAAGGGCCAGCGCATTGTTTGCGACGCGGATAACTATCGCGCGGCGCGCGAGTCCGAGTTGCGCGCTATGGCCGACCACGCCGCGCGTCAAGTCCGGGCCACTTCATCTCCATTCGTCTTCGGCCCCATGGACGCGAGTGAACGTCGAGTCATTCATTTGTCGCTGGCTGAAGAGGGCGATCTCGTAACGGAATCAATCGGCGAAGGGCACGCCCGCCGCTTGCGCGTGGCCCTGAAGTAATTCCGAAACTTCCTCAAACTAATCTTCCGGTAGTAATCTAAAACCCTCGTGGTCGACTTCAACGATACGATCGTGGCGTTAGCTACGCCTCCAGGTCGCAGCGGCATCGGCGTCATTCGCTTGAGCGGCCCCGCCTCGTTGCGCGCGCTGCAACGGCTGGTTGGTTGCGATGACTTTGACCCGCAACCCAACGTTCTTGTCTTGCGCAATCTGATAGACCCGCTCACCGGTGTAACCCTGGACCAGGCCTTCGTCTGCTACTTCAAATCGCCGCACTCTTTCACTGGCGAGGACGTCGTCGAACTTCAGTGCCACGGGTCTCCTGTCCTGTTGCGAGCAATCATCGACGCGACTCTGGCGCTGGGCGCTCGCATGGCCACGGCCGGGGAGTTTTCTCTGCGTGCAGTTGCCAACGGACGAATGAATCTTTCCGAGGCTGAGGCTATTCGCGATCTAATCGATGCGCAGACCGATGCCGCCGCTCGTCAGGCGACGCGTCAAATGAACGGCGCGATCTCTCACGAACTACAACCGCTCAAAGATCAATTGCTCGGCATCATCGTCCGTCTCGAATCTTCGTTGGAATTCGTTGAAGACGACTTGCCGCAACTCGAGCAACAGCATCTCCTCGATCAGGTGCGGCGCATACGTGCGCACTTTGAGGAAATGGCGGCCACATTCAAACGCGGACGCCTCCTTCGTGACGGGCTGCGGGTGACGCTCGTAGGCCGGCCTAATGCCGGTAAGTCCAGTCTCTTCAATATGTTACTGGGCCGCAGTCGAGCGATTGTGCATGAGGTTGCCGGCACCACGCGCGACGCGATTACTGAATCGCTGGGAGTTGACGGCGTGCCTGTTTTAATAACGGATACTGCCGGACTGAGAACGTCGTCCGATCCGGTTGAAGCAATCGGTGTTGACCGTACTCGGCGCGAAGCGGCCGACTCTGATCTGGTGGTCGTCGTGATCGACGGATCTCAACCGCTCGGCGATGAAGACGAAAAGGCCCTGGTTGAAGCCTCTGCGCATTCACATGTCGTCGCTCTGAATAAAAGTGACCTCGACACTTTCTCAGAAGCCAGGCTCCGCGACGAGGCCGCTGCTCTAGTCAAAACGTCGGCGATCGTTTCAGTATCAGCAAAGACAGGCGCAGGTCTTGAATCTTTGCGCAGCGCTCTGCTGCAACCGTTCGCGAACGGCACCGTTAATAACGAAGGCCTGATGATCACCAATGCGCGTCATCACGATCTTTTGCTGCGGGCCATCGAGGCAATCGCGTCATCAGAAAATCTCCTGCAGCAAAACGCGAGCGAAGAGCTGACTCTGGTTGGACTGCACGACGCGTTGCGGTATCTTGGACAGATATCGGGAGAGACTACGTCCGAGCAATTGCTCGGAGAGATCTTCTCGACCTTCTGCATCGGTAAATAGCTTATGGTTTTCGACGAAGTATTCGATGTGATCGTCATCGGCGGGGGCCACGCCGGTTGCGAAGCTGCATCTGCCGCAGCGCGCCTCGGCGCGAATACTGCGCTGGTCACCATCAACCTCGATCTCATCGGTCAAATGTCATGCAATCCGGCAATCGGCGGCATCGGTAAAGGTCATCTCGTCAGAGAAATCGATGCGCTCGGCGGGATCATGGGACGCGTTATCGATCGAACCGGCGTTCAGTTTCGCTTACTGAATCGTTCGCGCGGACCGGCCGTGCGCGCGCCGCGGGCGCAAGCCGATCGAACACTCTATCGACTCGAGATGCGCCGGACGCTCGAAGCTACGCCCAACCTCAGCTTGCGACAGGGGGTCGTCAGTAACCTGATCGTTGAAGACAACCGCGCTGTTGGAATCGAATTGC
>DATANL010000810.1:0-2023 GCA_036266295.1 Pyrinomonadaceae bacterium
GGATACGGGTCACCGGCGTGGGCCAGCCACAACACACCAGTCTGAATGAAGAGAGGCTCGTCGATCGCAGCGAACAGCTGCTTCCAAAGTTCGAGCGAACGAACCGCTGAACGCGTGTAGATTTCATCGGCGCCATATCCCATCCTGATGATGCGCGATTCATCGCCGGAACTTGAGCGGCTGTTGCCCGGTCCGTGCGCGTCAATGAGTACGGTCCGCGCCCCGGAACGCTGCAGGTGAGACGCAGTCCACGCACCGAGCACACCCGCGCCAATGACCGCGATGTCGTAACCGTTTGCTGAACCTGGGCTGGTCATTTGCTGTTTGGGAATCGCGAATCTATCACACAATCAATCGGCCGAGACCCTACTTGACTGCGGGTGAAGGCTCACTTAGGCTGGATGTCTATTTTGATACAACCAACTTCGCAACGGACGAACAAGAGTCTGCTGCCCTTTTCACGATCTCCAATGATCAAAAAAGAATTAATTCAACTTATTGAAAACCGGCGCGCGCGCGTCGCGGTTATCGGGCTTGGTTATGTGGGATTGCCGCTCGCGACAGAATTTGCCGGCCGCGGTTTCCAGGCGACGGGATTTGAAGTCGATGAAAAGAAAGTCGCCGAAATAAACGCCGGCCGATCTTACATTGGCGACGTTGCTGCGGAATTGATCAAACAATCGGTGGACGCCGGCAGATTGCGCGCGACGATTGACTTCTCGGAACTGACTGATTGCGACGCGATCATCATTTGTGTGCCGACGCCTTTGCGCAAAACGAAAGAACCCGATGTTTCTTTCATCCTGGCCGCCGCCGACAAAATCCAGAAGCACCTGCGTCGCGGACAACTGATAATTCTCGAGTCGACTACTTATCCCGGCACGACGGACGAAGTGCTGCTGCCCATGCTGGAAGAAACCGGACTCAAACTTGATGAGGATTTTTTGATTGCCTTCTCGCCCGAACGCGTCGATCCGGGAAACCCGCAATTCAAAACGCATAACATTCCGAAAGTTGTCGGCGGCGTTACCGACGATTCGACCGAGGCCGCGGCCGCACTGTACTCGCAAATCGTCGACGACGTTCATCCAGTCAGCTCGGCGCGCGTGGCGGAAGCCGCCAAGCTTCTGGAAAATACTTTTCGCGCCGTAAACATCGGCATGGCGAACGAAATGGCCCGCCTCTGTTACGCGCTGAACATCGACACCTGGGAAGTCATTCGCGCCGCCGCCACCAAGCCGTTCGGCTTCATGCCCTTTTATCCCGGGCCTGGCATTGGCGGCCACTGCATCCCGCTCGATCCGCATTACCTTTCATGGAAGGCCCGCCAACACGGATTCGATTCGCGCTTTATCGGCCTGGCCGAAGAAGTTAATTCGCGAATGCCGGAACACGTGGTCCAGTTGGTCTCAGATGGATTGAATGACGATCGCAAAGCGATGAAAGGCGCGCGCGTGCTGTTGCTGGGCGTGGCGTACAAGAAAGATATCGACGACGTGCGTGAGAGTCCGGCGCTGTCAATCATCGATCGCCTGCGCAGCAAGGGCTGCAACGTCCGCTATCACGATCCCTTCGTGGCGCACCTCGATTTTGACGACGCGCACACCGCCGGCAGCGGCGATCCGCTGAACTCAGTCGAGTTGACCGACGAAGAAATCAAGGCGTCTGATTGTGTGGTGATTGTGACCAACCACAGCGCGGTCGATTATCAACGCGTGGTCAATCTCGCCTCGCTGGTGGTCGATACGCGCAACGCTCTGAATGGTGACCTGCGCAAAGAAAGCGCGGCCAGGATAATTAGACTGTAGGAGATTCGCATGGAAGAAATAATTTTCATGGTGGAGCCCGCGCCCGAAGGGGGTTACATCGCGAGAGCTTTGGGAGAATCGATTTTTACGGAAAGCGACACACTTGAAGAACTGCGAAGCCAGGTTCGAGACGCCGTAAGGTGTCACTTTCAAGAAGGCAAAGGACCAAGAATCATTCGCCTCCACTTTGTTCACGAAGAAGTTATCGCAGCATG
>DATANL010000811.1:0-4696 GCA_036266295.1 Pyrinomonadaceae bacterium
CCGAGAACTGGGCTGAGTCTGCCACCACACTAGCCCCCCAAATTCCCGCCACGATCAAGAGTGCGAGCGGATGCGCGCCGAATAGAAATCCGATTATCACGCAACAACTGCCGCTGACGATCATGGCCACCGACGTGACGACGGTTCGGCCGACACGATCGGCAATCAACCCGGCGATCACACAGCCTGCGGCGCCACAGCCAATCACCAGAAATGAAGAAACTTCCGCCAGCGACGGATTGCTGCCGCGCGACGAGAGGCTGGCGCGAATCATGAACGGGATCCACGTCCACATCGCGTACAACTCCCACATGTGACCGAAGTAGCCGAGGTTCGCGAGTCTGACTCCGCGATTCCGAAAGACCTTTCCAATCTGGCTGAGATCGAATCTGGCAGCCGGCAAAGCGAATGGGCCGTCGCCCACGAATATTGAGACGATTAGACCGCCGGCAATCGCGAGGCCTGATACAAACAGAATATTGTTTCGCCAGTTCGCGCTGCCGACTGCGTTGATTAGATACGGAGTCGCTTTGCCCAGCGTGAGCGCGCCCACCAGAACGCCCAACGCCAAGCCGCGTCCATGCTTGAACCAGGTCGCGAGAATCTTCATCGCCGGTGGGTACACACCGGCCAGAAACATCCCCGTCAGAAACCGCATGACGATCGCGAACGATGCGTCGTGCGCGAACCAGCCAAAAATGCCGTTAACGATCGCCCCCGCGATCGCCGTCAAGGTAAACAGGTGACGCGGACTGATTACGTCGGGCAGATTAAGAAGGGCGCTCAACAAAGTGCCGGCGACAAATCCGAGTTGCACGGAAAGTGTGAGCCAACCGGCGGCGCTCGGACTCAGGTGCCATTCCCTGGTTAGCGCCGGGACGACGGCCGAGCCGCTGAACCAGAGCGACATCCCGAGCAATTCCGCGATGGCGAGTAGCGCGAGCGTGCGCCAACGATCAGGCGATGCGACAGCAGAGTTAGCAGGCCGAGTTTGCAAGCGGCAGATTGTAGCGCAACGCGGAGAAACGCGGCAGCGTTATGGAGTGCGGCGGCAGAGCGCAGCGGCGACGCCGCTTTGGATCGTCTACAGTCACAAATCCAGTTTACGGCTATCCAAAGCGCCGTCGCCGCTGCGCTCTGCCGGCGCACTCCAAAAAATGGGCGCCTGATCCAATTGTGCCGCGGTCATTCGATGAAACTTTCAATTTGTTAGAGACGTTTCGGCAATAGCGTTCTATCATCTGATTCGGTCGCCACCACAGCCTATGCCAATAACTCGTCGAGACTTTATCAAGACCGGAGCGCTCGCTGTTGGTGCTTCGCTGATTCGCCTACCACTCGTCTCTGCCTCGGTTGCTCCGCGGAAGATCATCATCATCGGCGCCGGCATGGCGGGACTCAGCGCCGGATATGAATTAACGCAAGCGGGCCACGACGTGACGATTCTCGAAGCGCGCACTTATTGCGGCGGGCGCGTGCACACCATTCGCGAACCTTTCTCTGACGGCCTGTATGCGGAAGCCGGCGCCGCGCGTATTCCGGACGATCACGATCTCACGCGCAAGTACGTGAAGTTATTCGACGTCCCGCTCGAGCCGATGTATCCATCGAAGCTCTCGGCTTTGCGAGTTAACGGGAGCTCGAAGCAGGAGCTGACCATCGACGGGTTCACCGATGGGCTCTCGCAATTCTTTGGTTCCGAATTCCGCGGGCCGACTCGCTTCACCAAGATCAAAGGCGGCAATGACAATTTGCCGAAGGCCTTTGCCAAACGTCTGGGCGACAAAGTCCGTTACAGCTCACCGGTGGTAAAGATTGAACAGGACCCCGCCAGCGCTCGCGTCACCTTCCTCGACAAAGGCACGCGCCAAACCATGACGGCCGATCGAGTCCTTTGCGCAATTCCGTTCTCGGTGCTGCGCAACGTTGAGCTGCCCGCGAGCTTCTCCGAAAACAAACTCAAGATCATTAAGCGGCTTGACTACGCCCAGGTCTCGCGCGTCTACCTGCAAGCTAAAAAGCGTTCGTGGGAAGAAAAGGGTTTGAACGGATTTGCGATTACCAGCGATGCCGTAGAGATTTGGCAACCCACCTGGAACCAGCCCGGGCCGCGGGGAATTCTCATGACCTACAATCGGCCCGGCCAGGCCGAGCGGATCTCGTCGATGAAACCTGACGATCGCATCAACTCAACTTTAAAAGAATTAGGTCAGTGGTTTCCCGGCCTGCAGGAAAACTTTGAGCGGGGCTCGTCCTGGTGTTGGGCGGAACAGGAATGGTCGCGCGGTGCGTGGGCTTTCGTGGGACCGCGGGACATCGTGGCGGCGTCGTCAGCCGAGGGCCGCATTCACTTTGCCGGCGAGCATCTCTCGCCGTGGGCGTCCTGGATGCAGGGTGCGTTGGATTCGGCAACGCGCGTGGTGAAGCAGATGAACGAAGCCGGCGAGCTCGGGGCTGCGGCTCGCGTGTGAACGCGAAATAAACGCCGGGGCGATGAGCCGGCCAACACCTTACCCGCCGATAAAACTCATCGATCGTGAAGGCGTGACGAACTCAGGATCGTTGATGTAGTGGCGAGGCTCCTTCTTCATCACGACTGCTTCGATAAAATCGATCACTTCCGCTCGCGAAGCTCCATCGCGAATCACGTCGCGCAGCGAATGTTCCACGGTTGAGAAAAGGCAGGTGCGGATTTGACCGTCGGCCGTCAGGCGAATCCGCGAACACGCCCCGCAGAATGGTTCGGTGACCGGCGCGATGATGCCGATTTCACCCGGCGCGCCGTCCGCGAAGCGAAAGCGCGAAGATGTTTCTGATCCTCTCACCACATCGATTGGCTCGAGCGGAAATCGCTCTTCAATACGTCGCCGGATTTCCCTGCCCGACACCACATCTGCGCGCGCCCAATCGTGACCCGAATCAAGCGGCATAAATTCAATGAAGCGCATCTTCAGGTCGTGCTCGCGCGCAAACTCGGCAAAGTCAGCGACCTCGTCTTCGTTGTGACCGCGGACGATCACCGCGTTGATTTTGATCGGATTAAGGTTGGCGGATTTCGCCGCGGCAATTCCTTCCATCACGCGATCCAGCACGTCAACGCCGGTCATCTGCTTGAAGGTGTCGCGCTTCAGGCTATCGAGGCTGATCGTGATGCGATCGAGGCCGGCTTCTTTCAGGCTGTGCGCGCGATGCGGCAGGAAGTATCCGTTCGTCGTCAACGCCAGGTCGGATAGACCTCGCTCTTTCAGTTGCGACAGCTTGAAGATGATTTGCTCGATGTCGCGGCGCATCATCGGCTCGCCGCCGGTCAAGCGAATCTTTTCAATTCCCAATTCAACAAAGACGTCGCAGGCGTATTCGATCTCTTCGTATGAGAGCATCTGCTCCTTCGGCGCGATTGGCGGCTCGCCGTGCGGCAGGCAATAGAAGCAGCGAAAATTACAACGGTCCGTGAGCGATACGCGGAGGTCGCGTATCGGGCGTTGGTAAGCATCTTTCAGCAGGCCGGCCATTGAAGCATTAAGCATAATACGTCGCGGACCGGGGCACTAGCCCGACCGTGAGGGAGGGCTCCGATAATCCACTGCGTTGAGCCCTCCCTTACGGTCGGGCTATTGCCCCGTCCACTGTCAGCATCTTGATTGGCGGCCGCATTTTCGGCTAGAGTGCGCCCGCACTCCGAATGCGTCCGTCAATAACGAAAACCTATGAGGTTCCCAATGAGCAACAGTCTCATTCCGATGGTTCGCCGCAGCCTCGGGCTTGCCATTCCGTTGGTGGCGTTGGCTTTCACTTACGTTGTGCTGGCCCAGCGCGCAACTGAGCGATTCGCCTTAACCAACAGCTACGTTGAGCCAGGTGCCGTCTACGACCCGGGCCTGTTTAATTCACTGCGTTGGCGCAACATTGGACCAAATCGCGGCGGGCGATCGATCGCCTCGGCCGGAGTGATAAAGCGCCCGCTCGAATATTATTTCGGCGCGGTTGGCGGCGGCCTTTGGAAAACGACTGACGGTGGCGCCACCTGGAACCCGACGACTGACGGTCAAATTCACAGTTCATCGGTCGGGGCCGTCGCCGTTTCGGAATCGAATGCTGACGTCGTCTACATCGGCATGGGTGAATCGTGCATTCGCGGCAACATCATGCAGGGTGACGGCGTCTACAAATCTGCCGACGCCGGCAAGACCTGGACGCACGTGGGCCTGTCGGACAGTCAAGCCATCTCGCGCATACGAATTCATCCCACCAATTCCGACATCGTTTATGTCGCCGCCTTTGGACATCCCGCGGGACCGAACGACGAACGCGGTGTCTTCCGTTCCAAAGACGGCGGCAAGAGCTGGAGGAAAATTCTTTTCCGCAATAACCAGACGGCCGCAATCGATCTGGCAATGGATCGGAAAAATCCGAACGTGCTCTATGCCGCGATGTGGGAGGCGTACCGCGTGTCCTGGCAGATGTCGAGCGGCGGACCCGGCAGCGGCCTGTTCAAATCAACTGACGGAGGCGACACCTGGACCGAGATCACGCGCAACAAAGGTTTGCCTGCGGGAGTCATCGGGCGGATCGGCGTCGCGATTTCCGGCGCCGATGCAAATCGTGTCTACGCGCTGGTCGAGAATGAAAATGGCGGAGTGTTCAGTTCCGATGACGCCGGCGCGACCTGGACCAAAGTCAGCGAGGACCGGCGGTT
>DATANL010000812.1:0-1620 GCA_036266295.1 Pyrinomonadaceae bacterium
AGGCGGTCGAAGGCGAGGATTGCGCTTGCTGCGCTGGGGGCAGCAATCTTCATCTATGGAATGACTGCTTCTGTCGTGCTGCCGTGGGCATGGACGCACTACGAGCATCAAAAGGGACTCGCCGGGCTTACGATGGTGACGCAGACATCGCAGGGCATTCCGGGAGATCCGATCAACGTGGGGCTGGTCGGAACGCGCGAGGATGTGCACTGTGCCATGCATGCGGCCGGCTGGTATCCTGCCGATCCGATTACGTTTCGCTCGAGTGTCGAAATTGTCGGCAGCGTCGTTCTGCGCCGGCCGTACAAAGACGCGCCGGTGAGTACGCTTTATTACCAGGGCAGACATCAGGATCTCGCGTTTGAAAAACCCGTGGGCGAAAGCGCCGACCGGCGCCACCACGTCCGGTTTTGGGAGGTCTTGAAACAGGGCGATGAAAATCGCCCGGTGTGGCTTGGCTCGGCAACATTTGATCGCGACGTGGGACTCAGCCGCTACACCGGACAAGTCACGCATCACATTGCACCCGATATCGATGCGGAACGCGACGGGCTCACGAACGACCTTAAAAATTCCAAAGTCGTTGAAGCGGTCTACGAGGTCTCCGGCGTTGGGCCGACTTTCATGGGCCGGAATGGGGAGGGCGACCGGTACTTTACCGACGGTGAGGTCAAGGTCTCCCGCCAGGTCTCTGGCTGTGATCGGAAGGCTGAAACGATCATCGAATTGAAGAATCCACCCTTGGTCGATTTGAAAAACCAAACATGGAAGGCGCTTGCCGCGTTGTTGCAGACCGGGGCAGCAGCCAAATGAAACTTGGTCGGAAGTCGGGTAAAATCGTCAGGAGAGACACCATGAAAGCAATTCTTGTTTCGATTGTACTTTACTTTGCCGCGACAGCAGCGCATTCGATGCCGATCTCGGTTTTGAATGCGAATGGGCTTTCAGCAACGATCCCGATCTCCGATCAATGCGGCGATCGATGCGGATCGTCCCGTTCGTATGTGAAGGATCGACGCTCGGGCGTGGGCGGTTATAGCGGCGGCTACGTTCTGGTGCGCGATCCCCTTATCCAGCGACGTCCCTTCTGCCCATTCGGATCGTACGTCGCTTGCGTGGTGTCCGGCACTTATTGCGTCGATCTCTGCCACTGAGAGTCGCGCAAGACCTAAAAGTCCGGCTGGAGAATGCTCTCCATGCTGTTGCCGATGTCCGCGGGTATGTAGGCGCCGCCGACATCGGAATCGATGGTCTGGATGGAATTCCACGGCTGACCGCTGGGGGCATTGCCGCCGACATTTGCCCAGTTCTGATATCGGCTAAAGGCTTCCGGCGTGCCCACGTAGGCGCAATTGCAGCGGGCGGCGTCGGCATAGACGTAGTAAAGCTTCCCGTCTTTTCGTCGCGTCACGAGTTTGTCCGGCGGCAACGACCGGAGCATTGCCGCCTTTTCCGGTGTCGTCGCGTACTTCACGACAAAGCCTGCCTGGGTGAAGAGGTTGTCGGGGACCACCGTCGTTTGCTGCTGGGCGGCCGCCGGCGAAAGAATGACAATCAGCAATGAAAATCCTAGTGCGATGCGGAGGATCGACATTGTGAGCCCCTAAGGCTGGACGCTAG
>DATANL010000813.1:0-2129 GCA_036266295.1 Pyrinomonadaceae bacterium
TGGATTGGTGTCGGGGTAAACATCAACCCAGGCGTAAGTGTAGGCGCCTGGTCGCTCGTCGGTAGTGGCGCCACCGTCATCGGCGATATTCCAGCGCATGTCGTCGCGGTAGGCGTGCCGGCCAGATCAATAAAAAACAGAGAAACTGTATGAACAAATTGCCGAAGATTCCCATTGCCCGACCGTGCGTGACAAATCATGAGCGGCTGGACGAGAACATCACCAGAATCCTGGCGAGCGGCGCGCTGACAAAAGGCCGCTGGCTGCGCGAACTCGAAGAGAACGCCGCCGAATATTTGGGTGTCAAGCACGCGATCGCGGTCTCCAGCGGCACCACGGGTTTAATGCTTGCTTACCAAGCGTTAGAGCTGCAGGGCGAAGCAATTGTGCCGAGCTTCACGTTCATGGCCACGGCCAGTGCTTTAGTTTGGGCTCGCGTCAGGCCCGTTTTTGTCGAGTCGGACTTCCGCAGCAAAAACATCGATCCGGAAGCAATCACAAGACAGATCACGCCCCAGACCACTGCGATTGTTGCGGTCCACAATTTTGGGAATCCCGCGCCGATTGCCGAACTGCAGGAAATAGCCAACCGGCACAATCTGAAATTAATTTTCGACGCCGCCCATGCCTTCGGCGCCACATATCAACATCAACCGATTGGATCGCAAGGCGACGTTCATGTGTTCAGCCTTTCGCCGACTAAGCTGGTCGTCGCGGGCGAGGGTGGAATTATCGCGACCAACTGTGATGACCTGGCAAAGCGTTTGCGGCTCGCCCGTGAATACGGCAACGACGGAACATACGATAGCGTCCTGGTCGGGCTGAATGGCCGCCTGCCGGAAATTTCGGCGCTACTCGCAGTTGAAAGCCTGCGCGCGTTGGACTCGGCCGTTGAGAACCGAAACACTTATGCCGCTTTCTATCAAAGAGAATTGCGCAAGTTACCGGGCATCGGTTTTCAGGAAGTCCGCAGTGATGATTGCAGCGC
Organism: Pyrinomonadaceae bacterium; assembly: GCA_036266295.1. Lineage (GTDB taxonomy): Bacteria > Acidobacteriota > Blastocatellia > Pyrinomonadales > Pyrinomonadaceae > UBA11740. Next base: position 989 of record DATANL010000813.1, read on the forward strand.
CTACAAGGATTTTGTTATTACGATCGATGAGGATCAATTTGGCCTGAGCCGTGACGAGTTGATGACGGCGCTGGCCGCCGAAAACATCGACACTCGCAGCTACTACAACCCACCCGTTCATCTACAGACAAGTTACCGGCGTTTTGCCGGCCACGACCTTCCCGTCACCGAAAAACTTGCGCGTCAGTGTTTGAGTCTGCCGATGTGGTCGCAGATGGAAAGCGGAATCCTGGAAAGAATTTGCGCGACCATCAAAGGCATCCAGAGAAACTGCGAAGAGATAAGAGATCAGCCTGCCCGAAGAGCGCGAGCGACCATTTCAGTTCAACCGCACGGCCCGGACGACATGACCGCCGGTTCCGCGGACGAATGCGAGTTCCTTGCGGGCGTGGGATAATCGCCCGCAATGGATGCGAAGGCCGGCGCCGCGAAACAAATATCAGAAATTTTCATTGAGCGAATCCTCCCCGGTGGTTTGGGACTGGCCCACGCTGAAGGCAAGACCGTGATGGTCTCGCTCTCAGCCCCGGGCGATCGCCTTCGCGTACAAATCGATCGAGAGAAGGGAACAGTCTGCTTCGCCTCGATCATCGAAATCATCGAGCCGTCGCCGCATCGCCTCGAGCCGCCTTGTCCTTACTTTGGCCGGTGTGGCGGCTGTGACTTCCAGCAGATGACTTACCAGGCCCAACTCGACGCGAAAGTTGAGATCATCAAAGACTGCCTGCATCGAATCGCGAAGATTGAAAACCTTCCCCCATTCCGGATCACCGCCGCGCCGGATCAGTGGCACTATCGCTCACGCGCTCAATGGCAGTACGACGCCGATGAAAAACGGCTGGGATACTACGAAGGCGGGTCGCGCCGCGTCTGCGACGTCGCCGAGTGTGCAGTACTCGCGCCGGAGCTGCAGCAAGAACTCGAAAACCTGCGGCGACAGATGCAAGACGATTCGTTGCCCGCGGACGCCAGATACTTTCGCGCAGTCGCCGGTGACGATGGCGTCGCGATCAGCCCAGGTCTCAGGAACCCGACCGTAAGGGAGGGTGCCGCACGCCAGATTCAACGCACAATTAATGGCCAATCCTATGAATTAGACGCCGACAGTTTCTTCCAAACTAACGAACACCTCCTGCCTGAG
>DATANL010000814.1:0-6164 GCA_036266295.1 Pyrinomonadaceae bacterium
CTCCGTGCAGCGGTGGTGGATTGTTTGCCGGAGTCAGCACCGCCGCGAAATCTATCAAGCCATCGATAAAATGCTTTGCCGTCGAACCCGACAGTGCCAATGACACTCAACAATCGGTGGCAAAGGGTGAGCGCGTGAAGATTTCTCCGCCACCCACGATCGCTGACGGTCTGCGCGTGCAGATCCCGGGCGCTTTGACTTTTCCGATTACGCGCATGAACGCTGATGAAGTGCTGACCATCGGCGACGACGAAATTTTGGCGACCATGCGCTTCATGCTGTTTCGCATGAAGTTGCTGGTGGAACCTTCAGGCGCCGCGGCAGCCGCCGCAGTGTTTCATCGAAAGCAGCCGGCGGGCGTGCGGCGAATTGGCGTGGTCCTTTCAGGCGGAAACGTGGATCCGGAGATACTCGATCGCGTGATTGAAACAGGAGCAGACGAATGAGTTGGTGCGCGGCTTTAATCGACGTGGCCCCGGATCCGTTGACGACCGGCGCGGGAATTGTAGTAGCGCTGGTGCTGTTTGTGATTGCGGCGGTGATCCTACTTGCCGGCGCGCTCGGGCTGTTCCTGTGGTATCGCAAGCGCCGACTGCGCCATCGCGAAATGATTCGTCCGGACGCCGCGCCGCGTCTTGATCCGGTTCAAGTAAACCAACCAAACCAGCCGTAAGCGGCCATCACTTCGCCCGCCACAAACGAAGCGAGGTTGGCGATGACGATCGCCGCGAAGTCTTGCCACATCGATCGTTTTCCCAACTCTTCAGCTTTACCGTACGCACTCCAGAACAGCGCGCATTCGGCCACCGGCGCGAACGTTTCAGCCACCGCGAGGTAGACCGTGCGAGAAGAGTTTGCAAAGACGAGCGGCAAGACCAGCACGACAATCGGATAAGTACACGCCGTCAGCCACACGCCGGCAAACAATCTTCGCTTGAACGAGTGCCGGCTTGAGAGGCCCAGCAGGAGAATCGGCGTCTCGATTAATATCGTGAACGGGTAACCGATTACGAGGAAGCGCCAGAGGTCGGAAGCGGACATTTTGGAGTGCGCCGGCAGAGCGAAAGCGGCGACGGCGCTTTGGATGCTTTCAACTAAATTCGGAGCCGATCGGTCATCCAAAGCGGCGTCGCCGCTGCGCTCTGCCGCCGCACTCCAAATCAGAGCATGCGCAACAGAAACGGCGCCTCAGCCAGAACGTGCGCCATCGCCACTGTGAAATAGATATCGCGCGTCAAAGAGTAGTTCGCGGAAAAACCAAACCACAGCAGTAGCACTGCGAATAATCCACAAACCAGGAACGCGGCGACCAGTTTCGGAAAGCCGCGCGAATGGTTAGCCACCGGAATCGATTTGACGCTCCAGATTGCTCCCGTCGTGCCGATCAGCGGCAGCGCGAAGATCCAAACGCCGTAATGCAGCATCTCGAGGAAGACATGAGTCGAGACCAGCATGTGACTCGAAACATTTGGCAAGAGTTCGGCGCCGGCATGTTGCGTGATGCGCCAGAACAAACCGTTGTCATCCGCGAGTGCATTTGTGCGCGAAAGTTGCCACAACATCAACGCCAACAGCAGCGGCAGAAACAACAACGCGCGGCGATAAGTGCGCAGCCACTCTGGTTTGGTCCTGCGCAGGTGTCGATCGAGAAACCACAGCGCGACTAACGGATGCACGTAAACGATCGCCAGACTGAATAGTTCGGGCGATAACCAATTCAGGCTGCACAGCGCGAATGCGATCGGCAGGACCCAGAACCAATCGCGATTCGCTTTTTGCTTCGCCCGCATCAGCACCAGCCCGCCGATCCAGCAAATCATCAGCGTATTCCAGACAGCGATGGCGTTGGGCCAATTCGCACCCGACCAAACATTTGAGTAATACAAAGCCGGCAGCGAAACATAAGCGAAGGTCAAGAGGCCGATGCCGCTGAACGCCACGATGAAGAAGTTGCGCGACCGGCCGAAACGCGCGGGCAGACGCATCAGGAAATAACGGGCCTCGAACCAGTTGTGCGGTCCCGCGAAGAGGAAGACTGTGACGATGGAAACCTGGAGCGGCAGCCAACTCGCCAGCGCCGCTGAAACCAGAGCGGCGGCGACAATCAACCCGGCGAAAGCTCGCGCCGAGACACCTGTGCGCGTGCGCGTCTTTCGCGGAAGCCAACCGGCTACTGAAATGTTCTCAGCTCGTTCCATCGCAAATTAACAATTGCCGCCGTTACTCTTCGCCCGGCTTACTCGACTTGCGCATCGGAATGATCAGTTTCATGTCCTCGTCGCCGGGGACGACTTCAATCGACACGCCGCCTCTCGTTTCTTTCGCGTCCTTCAAGTTTTGCGGCAGGTTCTGCCAGCGAATGTATCCCGGAGGTCCCGCGTTGGCCCGCACTATTATCGTGCCGACGCCGAAGATCGCGGCCACCAGAATCGCCGCAGCGATCGCCTTCGTATTGCGTCGCTGACTGGAGCGCGCCATCCAAATCCCGCCGAATGAAATCGCGAGAAACATGAACAACCCGGCCATCATCGTGCGGCTGGAGCTGTGCATGATTTTTTGAGAGAGCGCCGCGTCGCCGTTACCGCGGGCGCCGGCCTCCTGCAGACTCTTCAGCGTGTTTTCCGAGATGACGAGCCGCGCCTCGAAAGCTTTCGGATCAGAGGTGATCGTCAAGCCGCTGTACAAGAGACTCTTTGGCGTGGGCTTGGGACGAGCAATGTCACCGAAGGCGTAAAGAGCGCTGGCGAGCAACGCCACGATCGCGGCAGTTGCGATAAGAGTTTTTTTCATCGGGTCCTCCTCATGACTTTTCTCTGGCAAACTGAAGCGTCAGAACCTTTGCGTGTGCGAACGGGAGGATGGTGTCAATCAAAGAAGCGCATGATCCTATCCGCGACGGGATGGCCCTGACTTCATCGCCTGAAGTGCCGCGCAGTATATCGCAAAACAAGTAATGGATGCGCAAATCACGAAAGGCGGACACATCTGCGAAACGTTTTGGTGATATTGACGAAAGTACCTTTAACTGCGTTCTCGATCGCAGCTGTCGTGTTCTGGTTTGTGATGAGGGTGTATTGATTTGGACGCGCAGCGTTCCTTCACGACATGGTTTTTCGCGAATTTCCGCGGCCACTTGATTGGCACGTTCGTTGATATGTAACCGGATACAAGCGGGCTGATCGTTCAGCCCATAACTTTCAATCATCTACAAAAGGGGAGGATAGATATGGCAGACGATCGTGAACGCAACCAGGGAATGAAGCAGGGTGGCACTGGCGCAGGCGCCGGTCAACAAGGCGGCCAGGGCGCTGCGCAAGAAGCGCCGGGACGCAATCCGCAACAGGGCCAACAGACTGGTGGTCATCAAGGCGACGCCGGTAACCAGCAGGATAGCCAGAACCGCGGCCCGCAGGAAGGCCAGCAAGGCGGGGCTACCAAAGAAGGCGGCCAAAACGAACAGACGAGACGTTAAAGGTGGTGCTGTCCACACCGAGGCTCACGCGTGATGTTTGCGAAAGTGAATGTCACTCGTGAGCCTGTTGTTTTTTTTTGGAGTGCCCGGCTTGACGGCGCTTTTGTTTTCTTCGAGCGACGGCTACCGGATCAACGGTTCCTTTGCATTCGCATGACCCGTCGCTACCGCTCCGGGTTCTGACACTCTCTAAAAGCGGCGTCAAGCCGCCGCACTCCAAATTATTTTCCTATCCGCTTCGTGCTGCCGCCGCCGCTGATCGTCCGGCTCATCTTCCGTGCAACGGTTTCCGCTTCGGCAAACACGCGCATAAAATTGCCGCCGAGAATCTTGGCGATGTCCTGCTCGCTGTAGCCGCGCTTCAATAACTCATACGTGATGTTCGGATACATCGACACGTCGCGCGCGCCTTCGGGAAAATCATTCGCGCCGTCAAAGTCGGGACCGAGACCCACGTGATCGATGCCGGCGACCTTTACGATGTGATCGATATGATCGATCAGCCTGGAAATCGGCAGCGGTGGTAAGGGACTCGCGGCTTCGAGCTTGTCGCTCTCTTCCGCCAATCGTTCCGGATCGTTCGCGTACTTCGCGCTCAAAGCCTGCTGCTGCGCCTCGAGCCGCTTGCCCCGCTCGTCGGCTTGCGGCGCCACCGTTTTCTGGTCGACGAAGAGACTGTAGAAATTCACTTGCACCACGCCGCCGTTTTTCGCGATTCGTTTCAGGAGTTCATCGGGGATGTTGCGCGGCACATTGCTGAGTGCGCGCGCCGAAGAATGCGAAGCGATGATCGGCGCCTTCGACACATCAAGCGCGTCGCTCATCGTCTTGTCTGAAACGTGCGAGACATCGACGAGCATTCCCAGGCGATTCATCTCGCGGACAACTTCCTTGCCGAAATCCGAAAGCCCGTTGTGCTTTCGCTCGCCGCGGCCGGCATCGGCCCAGTTGTTGGTGTTGTTCCAGGTCAGCGTCATGTAACGCACGCCCAGCCGGTAAAACTCGCGGAGCGTCGGCAGAGAGTCTTCGATCGCGTGACCGCCCTCAATCCCCATCAAACATGCGACCTTGCCCTGTGCTTTGGCGCGGCGAATGTCGGCGGTTGAATTCGCCAACATGAGTTCGTTCGGGTGCCGCTCAGCCGCGCGATAGACCGAATCGATCATGTCGAGCGTCCGCCGCGCGGCGCCGCCATGCTCGACATACCATGGCTTGATGTAGACGGAAAAAAACAGCGCCGACACGCCGCCCGCCTTCAATCGGTCGATGCTGGTGCGATAAGGCGCCGGCGGATTGCCGCTGAGATCGTAATCGTCATTCGTCATCGGCGTGGTGACGTCGTTGTGCGTGTCCACGACGATCGCGCGACGGTGAATTGCCAGCGCGCGTTGCCACAGCGCTTCATCGCGCGGCGAGCGCGTTGAAGATCTTGAAGACGTCGGGTTGCGCTGTGATGACTGCGTCGAGCGTTGTGCCTCGGATCGAATGCCCGAACCGATGAACGTGAAAATCAAACCCGCAGAAATGATCGAGAGTAGAAGGCGACGTGTGTTCATGGCGTAGAGATTTACCACAAAGCCACATGTATCAGAAGCAGTTTCTTCGCTTTACAAAACCAGCTCTCGCTCAATTGTTGGGATCTCAAACCTCGCGATCACCTGTGGGCGTCAGTCACAGCCGTGCGCGCAACTGTGGCGTGCCACATTCAGAAAGCTTCGGGCACGGGCAAGAATTGAAAGGTGTGAAGGCTTCTATCGAGATTGGCGCCAGGCGCTCTGACATTTGCGTTTAGATTACGATTATGAAAAGCGGCGAGCATTCAATTACGCGCGCGACACGATCTGCCCGGGCCGCGGCCTGGGTGAAACCTCTTACTTGTACGAAAACGGAGGGTTTCGGGCTATCATCACCAGCGACTAAAAACATGTCGATTCTAATCGCCGAAGACAACGTGGCCCAGCGCGCCTATCTGCGCGAGATACTCGAGCGAGATTTTCCTTCTCATCATCCGGTGATCGAAGCCGCGGATGGCGAAGAGACGGTGACGCTCGCGCTCAAGAACAAACCAGAGGTGTGCATTCTCGACATCCAGATGCCGAAGCTATCCGGCGTGAAAGCCGCGCGGGCCATTTGGCGCGACTATCCCGAAGCTCGCATCATCTTCTGGACTCAGTTCCCGCACGAGATTTACATCAACGAGATTCGCAAGATCGTAAAGTCCGTCGATCCGCCGCCGGCCTACGGTTTTATTCACAAGAACAATCCCGAGTCGCGCTTCCTGCGTTTCGTCGCTGCCGTGTTGGAAGACGGCGCCGACATGATCGATCCGGCCTTCAAAGATTCATTCAAGCGTCCGCTGCTCACCGAGTTCGAAGCCGAAGCGCTTTATTATCTCGCGCTGGGCTTGTCGAACTGGGCCATCGCGCGCAAATGCTCTCTGAGTCTGCGCGGGGTCGAAAGCCGTCTCGCGACTCTCTACGAAAAACTCTTCGTTTCAACTCCCGAAGGCACGCCGAACGAAGCTTACGAGAAGCTTGCTTACAACGTGCGCACGCGCGCGTTTTTTGAAGCGCTGCGCCGCGGGCTGCTGAACAATGATGAGCTGGAAAAAGCCTCGGCGGATTTGGAAGGATGGCTCGAGCGCGATCAGAAGAAGTTTGCGGAAGAGCAGAAGCGGGAATTGGGAAAAACG
>DATANL010000815.1:0-2170 GCA_036266295.1 Pyrinomonadaceae bacterium
GTGATTCGTGATCCTCAGGAAGCGCGAGCCAAGCTGGCTTCGGTGGCCGGCGATAAATACAGCTATCGACAGATGGATGACTTTACGGATCTCATTGAGAAAGCGCTCAAAGGCGTTCCCCAGGCTTCGAAGATATCGCGCGCCGGCGTTCTGCCGGAAAACATCTTTCTGCTTTATTCCCAGGAACGCCTGGCCTCGTACGGCCTGAAACCCGCTGACCTGCCGAATGTTCTCGCCGCGCGCAACATCACATCGCAAGGCCCGCAACTTGAAGCGGTGGGAAAGAACTTTTCCATTAATCCTTCAGGCGAGTTCAAGAGTGAAAAAGAAATTGCGGACGTGGCGATCGCTCGTACGGATTTGGGCGCGCCCGCATATCTGCGCGACATCGTGGACGTTGAGCGAAGTTACGAGAGTCCGCCGCGCTACCTGAACTTTTATGACTGGCGCGACGCAAACGGCGCGTGGCAGCGCAGCCGCGCGATCACCGTCGCCGTGCAAATGCGTTCCGGCGGATACATCGGCAAATTCGGCGAGAGTATCGACCAGACGCTGTCTGAGGTGAAGAAACAGTTGCCGGAAGATCTGATCATGGCCCGCACCTCAGATCAGCCGCGGCAAGTAACAGAGAACGTCAGCCTGTTCATGAACAGTCTCTACGAGGCGATCATCCTGGTAGTAATCGTCGCGCTCATCGGCTTTTGGGACTGGCGTTCGGCTCTGTTAATGGGGCTGGCGATTCCGATCACGCTCTTTATCACGTTCGGGATGTCGCGTCTTTTGAATATCGATCTGCAACAGGTATCCATCGCCACCCTAATCATCGCGCTCGGACTGCTGGTTGATGTGCCGGTAGTCGCGGGCGATGCGATTAAGAATTCACTCGGCGCCGGCCTGCCGTCACTCATTGCTTCGTGGCTGGGCCCGACCAGACTTATCACCGCGATTATCTTCGCCACGATTACCAACATTGTCGCTTATCTTCCGTTCCTGACTTTGCCGGGGAGCACGGGTGAATTTCTGTACAGCCTGCCGATCGTGCTCACGTGCTCGTTAGTGGCGGCATTGATCGTGGCGATGACGTTCATTCCGTTTCTGGGCTATTTTTTGATGAAGCCCAAGCTGCAACCTCCGATCGAGGAACGCCGCAAAAAGGGTTTCCCCGCGTTTTATTATCGAGTCGGCAACTTCGCGATCAATAACCGCTGGAAAGTGCTGTTTGGCTCATTTCTGCTACTGGCAATTGGTGGAGTGGCAGCCAGCCAACTCAAGACGGACTTCTTCCCGAAAGATCTTTCTTACCTTTCTTACCTCGACATTTGGCTGCCGGAAGACACGCCGCTGTCGTCGACGAATGAATCTGCGCGGCGGGCTGAGGAAATCGTGCGCGAGGTGACCGAAGAATACGGCAAGGAGCATTCTTCAAGCGGTCAACCGAATGAAGTCCTCAAGTCTCTGACGACGTTTGTCGGCGGCGGTGGCCCACGCTTCTGGTTCTCGGTCGAACCCGAGATGCAACAACTCAACTACGCGCAGGTCGTCATCGAAGTGAAAGACAAACATGACACCAATCACCTGGTCGGCCTGATGCAGAAGGCGCTGGACGAGCAGGTGCCGGGCGCCCGCATCGATGTGCGGCAATTGGATACCGGCAAGCCAATCAAGATGCCGGTTGAAATTCGCATCTCCGGCAACGACATGGATGCGCTGCGTGCGGAAGCAGAGAAGGTCAAAACTATTCTGCGCGCCACTCCATATGCTCAGCGCGTCCGCGATGACTGGGGTGAAGAAAGCTTCTCGGTCAAGCTGCAGACCGATTCAGACCGGGCAAACGCAGCGGGGATCACCAACCTCGACGTAGCTGCTTCATCGGCGGCAGGAATCAACGGCAAACAGGTGACGGTACTGCGCGAAGACGATAAACAGATTCCGATCGTAACGCGACTGCGAATGGAAGAACGCGCGCAACTCGCCGACGTGCAGAACCTTTATGTCTATGCGTCGCAAGGCACGCAGAAAGCGCCGCTCAGCCAGGTCTCGTCCGTTAAGTACGGCATGCAGACTGAGAAGGACCGGCGGCGAAATCAATTTCGCACAATCACCGTTTCATGCATGGCGGAAGTGGGCCATCTACCGTCCGAAGTCGTAAGCGCAGCGCGCTCGCGGTTGA
>DATANL010000816.1:0-8026 GCA_036266295.1 Pyrinomonadaceae bacterium
CGACGCTTGACTGGTGGTCTGCAAATTCAGAGCAGCTACACCTTGTCACGAGCATATGACAACGGTCAGAGCTCGGTGACGTTCAGCAGCAACAACCTGCCGTGGAATGCTTTCGATCAGCAGGGCGAAGGCGCGCTGTCCGCGTTTGATCGCCGTCACAAGTTCGTCTACAGCATGGTCTACAACACGCACTACGCCAACAAGGACAATGCGTTCCTGCATGCGTTCCTTAACGGTTGGACGATCTCTCCGATCTTCAACTGGTTCTCGGGCGCGCGTTATACGCCGACCATTTCCGGTAGCACGAGTCTGGCGAACAACTTCGGTCTCTCCGGCAGCACACCGGGTGGTGGTATCAATGGTACCGGCGGCTCCACGCGCATAGCGTTTCTTCCGCGTAACCCCGATCACACGCCGTCAATCCAATACTTGGATCTCCGCGTTTCGCGGCGCTTCCCGATTGGTGAGAAGGCCAGGATTGAAGTTCTCGGCGAGGCCTTTAACTTCTTCAATCGCACCCAGATTACTGCTATCAACACTTCGGGCTATTCAGTTAGAAGCAGTGGCTGTTCGGCGGCGGCTCCTTGTCCGTTCCTCGACTTCAACACTGCCTTTGGCCAGGTCACCGGTGCTGACAGCACACTGTTCCGCGAGCGCCAGGTGCAGTTGGCCGTTCGCTTCGAGTTCTAAACCAGAACTCCTTAACCAACGAAAGGCGCGTCTCAACCGAGGCGCGCCTTTTTTGTTTCGCGACGATGTTCCCTTACCATCTACTGAGTGAGTGCGCAGGCCACGACCATGGGAGTCTTCGATTCCGCACAGATAAAGCAACGGGCGCTGCAGCTCGGATTTTCGAAAGTCGGAATCGCCCGCGCTGAAAATCTCTCGACCGAGTTAGATCGTCTACAGGAATGGCTCGCCCGCGGTTATCAAGGCGAGATGAAATGGATGGAGCGCGACCCGTCGCAACGCGCGGATCCGCGACTCTTCTGGGCGCCCGCACGCTCGGTCATCGTGGTGGCGCTGAATTACTACACACCTCATGAGCATGCAGTCAGCGCTTCGGCCTCCGGCAAAGTCTCGCGCTACGCCTGGGGCGACGACTACCACGACGTCGTGGCCGGCAAGCTGCGCGAATTACTTTCGTGGATCAAGACTCAATGGCCGGAAGCTGAAGGCAAAGTCTGCGTCGACATTCAACCGGTGATGGACAAAGCCTGGGCGGCGCGCGCCGGCCTCGGTTGGATTGGCAAGCACACCAATCTGATCACGAACGAATTCGGCTCGTGGGTGTTCATCGGCGAATTGCTTCTGAATCTTGAACTCGAGCCCGACGAAACCGGGATTGCCGATCAATGCGGAAGCTGCACGCTGTGTCTCGATGCTTGTCCCACCAATGCGCTCAGCGAACCGTACGTCCTCGACGCCAATCTCTGCATCTCGCACGCAACCATCGAATCACGCGCGCCTGAGATTCGCGCGGACGTAGCTGAGCATCTCGAAGGTTGGCTCTACGGTTGCGATATCTGCCAGGACGTCTGCCCGTGGAACCAAATGACGTCGAAGACAAACGAACCGCGTTTCGCACCGCGCGCAGGAAACATCAATGCCTCACTGGCAGAGATTCTGGAACTAAATCATGAGGACTACGCGCGGCGATTTCGCGGCAGTGCCATGAAGCGCGCCAAACTGGGCGGCCTGCGACGTAACGCCGATGCGTTATTGAAGCCACTGGGTACTTGAATCTGTTTGGCGGATTGCGTGCGGACAATTTTCAGCGGAGGGAATTGTTCATCGCCTAAGTCTTGAATCCATCCATCCAACGCGCCTTCAATTCCTCGAGGCTGCCATTGAACTGATCGCGATCACACTTACCAATTCCGTCGACCACATGGGGTGGCGGACCAGCTACTCCGTCGGTGTACTGCCAAAATGTCCAGGTTGACCATGTCTTTGGAATATTTGTCGGCTGTGATCCGTATTGCGCGATCCAGAGGAAGCATTTGGACAAAATCGAATCTGCCGGCTGGTTTCCGAGCTGTTCTTTAATGAGCGATCCGGAGTAAAGACCTGGAAACCTGTCAGCCTTCAGATTTATATGTGAAACAAACGCGTGAGCCTGATCGAGGGACATGGTCGCGTTTCCATTGGGTTCGTAGTCGAGGACCAGCAGCGTTTGCAGGTCGGTACCAACCTTATCGAGGAAAAATTCCGCCTGCGAAACGCCATCGCCTTTCGTGCCAAAATGGTAGGCGCCCCAAAGCAAACCAGCGCTCATCGCTTTATCCCGGTTCCGGTCGTACATCTTATCGAGCATACTCATGCCCTGCGTAGCTTTATGAATAACGCCGACAATGCCAGCCTGTTTTGCTTTCATCAGATCGACGTCGCCATTGTGATGAGAAATATCTACGACAACATTGAGTAAACCCATTTCGATTTCTCCTTTTGCTCTCGTAAGCCAACGACCCTCTGAAAGGCAAAGGATCGACGAGCAAGAACCTCGCTTGTTTAAGTCAAGTATGAACCGCGTAGCTTATGCTTTGTCCAATGTGCGAAGCAAATTCGCTCGCGTGTCGACAACGGATTAGGTCAGATTGGGTGTAACATGTGCTCCACTTCTCGTCTTCCCGTCATTTGAAATCAGGCCGGTATTGAAGTTCCAAACAAAGCGAAACCGTTGGTAAGGCGCGAGTGACCTACGTCAGATCGAAAAAAGCATAATGACAATCCTTCGAAGCTGATGTATAAGGGCCGCAACGCAGCACTCATTGGCTCAACAGTAATTATGCCTGATTCGCCCACGCCTGCAACCGCTTCCACTTTCCTTTGCGACTGTGACGCCGGGATGCGATCAGTTTGCGCTGGATTACCACTCTATAAAGAACTTCAAGGGAAGCGTTATTGTGTGCTGCATTACCCGGATGCCGAAAAGAGCCAGGAGTTCGAGGCCGCCTTTCAACAAAAGCTCGCCAACAAGATTTTCGATTTTCGTGGGGTTTGGTTTCCGGATGACCTGTCGCTGAACAATTTTCAGTTTACGGCTGAGACAAACTTTAGCCAGGCAATTTTCAATCGAGCGGTTCATTTCATGGAGGCCACCTTCAGCGGGGACACAGACTTCTCTGAAGCCTCTTTTCTGGGCGACGCCGATTTCCGCTCCGCAGGTTTCAGCGCATCCGCCGATTTCAACACCGCGAAATTCAGTGGTCGGGCAGACTTTGAAAGAGCAACATTCAGCGCACTGGTGTACTTCACCGCCTCGGCTTTTGACGCCGGAGTAAACTTTAAGGCCGTTACTTTCAACGCGGCAGTCGACTTTCGAGCGGCGGTGTTTACCTCTGCTGCCGATTTCTCATTCGCAACCTTTACGGACACGGTACAGTTCCCGGCCGACGTTCCTGCCGGGCATAAAACGGCGTTCGATTTTAAGTTCGCTAACATAAAGTCTCCCGAGTCTTTTTCATTTCCTCCGGGCGTACTCCGGCCTCATTGGTTCATTAACATAAACCTGCGCAAGTTTGATCTTACCAATGTCGAATGGGAGAGCAATCCCAGCGAAGAGGTTAAGAGTTTAGAGCGCCAGAGAGCTGAAATGCCCGAGGGCTCTTCACCGAGCCGCCTGCTGTCCGACCTCTACCGGCGCCTGGCATTAAGCGCTGAGGAGAATCATCACTATCAGGATGCTTCGCTTTTTCGCTACGGATCGATGGATGCGCGGCGCAAGCACGGCCGGGCGGCCGCCAGGTTTTGGCGCGCGGACCCGCTACACTGGATTTACTGGGCCACCAGCGGTTACGGAGAGCGCGTGCTCCGGGCGTTTTTTTGGCTCATCGCGATATGGCTTATCTCTGCCTTCCTCTACACTATCGTCAAGTTTGAGCCAAAGGCGGCAAACGTCACCCACCCTGAGAGCGCCGCGACTGATGAGTCAAAATCGCCAAAAGCTACTAACCCGGAGAGCCCAAAGACTGAAGTACGCGTTGAAAATCCACCACTGCCGCTTCGGCAAGCCTTGATATACAGCGTCGGCGTAATGACCTTGCAAAAGCCCGACCCCCGTCCCGCGACGGGCCTGGGACAAACGTTTGTGCTTCTGGAAACGGTGCTGGGACCGGTTCAGGCCGCATTGCTGGCGCTCGCCATTCGCCGCAAATTCATGACCGTCTGAGCTCAGGGAACCTGATCGCAGCGAATAGAGTGGCTTGACTTGCTCAAGTCGCTGGATTTTTGCGTGGTTGAGCAATCGCTGCTTGTCTCGTTGAGAAACGTCAGCCGCCGCAATAGTTTCCTCTGCAGATGTCATTGGCCCGTAGTCGGGAGCACCGCCTGCAGTTCCGTGTAATCGGCTTTGGGCTTAATGCGACAGGCGAAGCTGACTTCTTTCGGTTTGCCCGGCGCGGTCACCATCACGCCCTGAATTGTCTGCGCGGTTTTCTCTTCGCCGTTGTAATCGTCGGTCACCTGATATTCATAGCCGTTGACTGTGAAAGTGATTTCGGTCAAATCAAACCGGGCGCGGAAGTAATGGCTGTATTGAAATTTTTGTTGGCTGCCCGATCGCTCCGCCGGATATTCCAGCTCAACTTTCGCGGGTAAGCCGAAACGATATTGGATGTAGCCGCGATCGCTGGTGAGATCCTTCGACGCGCAAACCGAAACGATCTTCGCGGGACGTTTGAGGGGACAACTGAAGATGATGCGTTCGCCTTTGGCGCAAAGCGAGTTTGGTTGCAGTTGGGCGGGCGATTGGGTTGAGCGCGACCCTGCAAAGAGCGAAATTGTAAGTGTCATCAACACTATCAGGGCGATGGCTAGTCGGGTCATATTCGGTCCTCCAGAGGCTTGGTCCAGGAGCTGTCTTCACATTTGAGTCGGGCCAAATGCTGGGAGCACGGAAGCCCTGGTCCGCACGCGGCTACGGCATTGATGGCGATGCGGACGCGCGGGTCCGCGTTCCCAGTGCCAGCGTAACCTACTGATCAGCTGGCCGCCCGCCTGGTGGTCGCCCGCGTGGGCCTCCTGGTCCTGGTCCACGACGGCGGAAACTTTCATCCGGCGTGCCGCGATAGCAGCGCGGGATGAACGGGAACTCTGAAGTGATAACGTAATAATAGGTGCCGTCCAGATATTCCGGCGTCACGCCATTGCGCCCGTTGCACTGGTCCAAATCTCCGGCGCCCGCGACATACTCATAATCCTGCACGAAGGTGCCGTCATATTTTCCTTCGGGACCACCGGGCCGCTTGCCTGCTTTCAAACGATAGCTGGAGCGGAGTTTTAAGATATCGGTCCTGATGTCCGCCAGCCGGTAGCCATACTGCTCGTAAATCGGAAAGCCATCAGCCGCATAGCCGATCAGAGTCATTCTCTTTTCATCACCCAGCTGGTTGATCAGTCCTGTCGGCAGACCGTGATAATGATAAGCGCCGTTGGGCTGCACGTGCGCGTGATTTTGATCCATGCCGAGATTGATCTTTCCCGAGAGCGCTTCGTATTGCCAGCCGGAACCAGGATCGTTGTTCCACCATTCGGCGGCGCCGGGATCGAACGGCACGCCGTTGATAGCCACGCCGAATGGATTCATGCCGAGCAGCGTGATGGTCTTTACCAACTGCGGCTGCGCCGGCATACGAAACGTGTATGACTGCGCGCGAATCGAATTAGGATTGCCGCGATTCGGAAAGTCGCCGTGACGGTGGTTGGGAATACCGTTCGCCGTGATGTAGCGATAGTCGTTGCGAACGGTTATCTCTACACGATTATCTTTTTCACTGGTTTGCGCCAGCGCACAGGCGGCGAGAAACATGACGGCGACGATGCCGTGGCGTTGTTGCTTCATACTTCTTAGTGTCCCGCGCGGCTAATAAGTATGACAATCGATTCCGACTTTACAACCGCGCCTTACAATGTCCGAACCACGACTCGGGCAACGGCTCAAAATCTCCGAACCGTGCTTCGGTTAAAGGCCGGTTGCAGGTTGCCAGGTGAAATAACTGAATAGCCTTAGTTTTGTCGTCCTCGTTAAGCAGTTCCACGTGGTCTTCGAAACCTTGGGCAAGGTGCTCGAATTGACGCATTCGCACCGGATCACGATAAGGTTCCACCAGCGATTCTCCGTTACTCTTCAGACGGCCGATATAGTCCGGCTTTCCATCGTAGAGCTTTTCGATCGCGTCAATATACTTCACCAGAACCAGGTTGAAAACTTTGTTTCGCTGTTCGGGAGTTTTCAGATACTCTTGATAATCCGGCCAATTATTAAAGACCGCACCCGAAAATTCCACTTCTCTATCCACGTCGAAATTACAGTCTTCGAAGACTAACGTATACAGGATTTCACTGATTCGCCGGCGATCAGTTGCCAGCGCATACTTCTTGTTCGGCTCTACGTCGATTCTACTGTTCAGCAGTACGTCCAAATCTCGGAGGAGGGATTGGGCGTTGGAAATCGTCACATTCACATTCTTGGGAAACTGGCTGAGGGCGTCGCTATCGGTGCGAATCTGCGTCTGAAGGGTGATTAGCTGATCGAGCTTTCGGCGTTGCAATGTGTCTTCCTGCTGGTTGCGGTACTGCCACACCGAAAACATGAAGGCGCCGGCAGCGATGAGCACTGTGACGAGCGGCACAAGTTTGCCAAGCACATCCGATTTGCCTTTTCCGCTATCATCGCTCATTCTCTGCCTCCATCTTCGCGGATCGTATTTCGCGGATCACGATCCCGCATCGCTAATTAGTATGACGTCGCTGGTCAAAGAGCCGCTGGCGTAAGCTAACCACTTGCCGTCGCGTGACCAATCAAACCAGAAAATTGGGTTAGCGTTCCAATGCGTGAGTTGCGTGGGAGCGCCGCCCGTTATCGGTTGCATCCAGATATTGCCCACGCCGCCCTGTCTCGGCGCGTAGGCGATGGCGCTGCCATCGGGCATCCAGCGGATTCGTCCGAATTGCGCCGGCCAGTCGCAAATCATTTTCGGTTCGCCGCCTTCGATGCCAAGCATCGATATCTGATTCCGGGCTGCCGGCTGCGGACGATAACCACAAACAATTGTTTTGCCGTCCGGCGAGACGTTCGGATCGAAGCCGCCGCGCTGGGTCAGACGCACCGGTTCGCCACCGTCGATACTCACCCGATAAAGACTCGCCGGACTGCCCGAGCGAAAGATGACCGCGCGGCCGTCGGCTGTGAAAGTCGGTTGCTGATCGCCGAGGCCGTGAGTCAGTTGCATCAGATGCTTGCCGTCGATATCAATGCGCCAGAGATGTTCCTGATCGTTCCGATTGGAAAGAAAGACTATGTACCGGCCGTCGGGCGACACAACCGGCTGCTCACTGAAACCCGCGTGCGCCGTCAGTTGTTTCGCCGCAGCGTTCGGCTCAGTTATCCAAAGATTCTGCTCGCCGTTGATTTGCGACGTGTAGACGATTTTTCGATCCGGCGTCCAGGCGACTCCGTTTAGTCCATCATAACTGGTCGAGGTTAATTGTGTGGGATGATCGAGATCGGATGCCGCCGCGATCCAAAGATTCGCCTTCTTCTCGGATTGAATCGTCACCAGCGTGCGGGCATCTGCCGCCACGCTCAAGTCACGATAATCCAGCAGATCGTTGGTAATCCGTCGCGCTTCGCCCTTGGGATAAGGCACGAACCAAACCTGTTGGTCGGAAGTGACTTCGGCCTCGATGATCGTCGCGAAGATGCCTTTGCCATTCGGGTCCCACTCGATCCGTCCCAGCGCCGGCCAATGGTTCGTCGTGAGCTGCGCGCCGCCGCCGTCCTTAACCCGAAACCCGTAAACGGTCTGGTCCCACTGCGTCGAGTTGATGCTAACCGGAGCGGCAATGATTTCCCCATCCGGAGACCATGACGGCGGCAACACGCCGTTAGGTCCGATGCGCAGCGCATCTCCGGTGCGAGTGTTTACTAAAGTGCGCTCGCCGCTGCCGTCGATATTTGCGATCACGATCGCCGCATTGCCGGGGCCGAAACGAATGAAAGCCATTTGCTTTCCATCGGGCGAGA
>DATANL010000817.1:0-2459 GCA_036266295.1 Pyrinomonadaceae bacterium
CCTTAAAAATTTACAAGCAAAAGGATCACCGACTAACACTCACAGTTAGCTTGCTGAATGAATACTCATTCAGTATTATCTAGCGGCCATGATTCAGGTCAAAAAAGCTGCCGTTTTGGGTGCGGGCACGATGGGCGCACAGATCGCCGCGCATCTGGCTAATGCCGGCGTCCCGACATTGTTGCTCGATATCGTTCCCCGCGACTCAGAAAACCGCGCGTCAGGTAGCCTGCCCGCGGCCGGCTCTCAAGATCGGAATGCCATCGCGCGCGCCGGACTCGAAGCTGCGAAGAAAGCAAAGCCCGCCGCGTTCTTCACTGCAGACCGCGCCGCGCTCGTCTCAATCGGCAACTTTGAAGACGATCTGGCCGGCCTGAAAGACTGTGATTTGATCGTCGAAGCGGTCGTCGAAAATCTAGACATCAAACGCAGCCTCTACGAAAAAGTCGAACAGCATCGGCGGCCGGGCGCGGTGGTTGCTTCGAACACGAGCGGCATTCCGCTCGCACAACTTGCCGCCGGGCGCTCGGACGATTTTCGCGCGCACTTTCTCGGCATGCACTTCTTCAATCCGCCGCGCTACATGCACCTGGTGGAAATCATTCGCACGGAATGGACCAAGCCGGAAGTGTCATGCTCGATGTTTGGATTTCTCGACGAGCGTCTGGGCAAGGGTGTCGTGGTCGCGAAGGATCGTCCCAACTTCATCGCCAACCGGATCGGTACTTACGGCGCGCTGGTAACGATGCAGACGATGATCGAGGACGGCTACTCGATCGAAGAGGTTGACAAGATTACCGGACCGGCCGCGGGCCGACCCAAGACAGCCACGTTTCGCACGTTCGATCTTGTAGGCCTCGACGTGTTCGCGCACGTTGTTAAGAACCTGCACGAGAATCTGCCCGACGATCCCGAACGCGAAATGTTTGTCATGCCTGACTTCGTCACGAAGATGATTGCAGGCGGTCTGCTCGGCAATAAGACCAAAGCCGGCTTCTATCAGCGCCGGAAAGGCGAAGGCGACAAACGCGAAATCTGGACGCTGGATACGGCGACCCTCGATTATCGCCAATCACAGAAGGTCAAGCTCCCCGCCCTCGACATGGCGAAGAATATCGAGGACACGCGCGAACGTCTCAAGACGCTCACGTGGTCGAAAGATCGTGTGGGAGCATTTCTTTGGAAGACGCTGGCGCGAACGCTCTGCTATGCGGCCGATCGCATTCCGGAAATTGCCGACACGATCGTCGAAGTCGATCGCGCGATGCGCTGGGGCTTCAATTGGGAACTCGGCCCGTTCGAAGTTTGGGACGCAATCGGAGTTGAGAAGTCAGTTGCCAAATTGCAGGAAGCAGGACGCGCGGTGCCGGCCAATGTGCAGAAACTGCTGGACAGCGGCGCGCAGTCTTTCTACCGGCAGGAGAACGGCCAGCGCTTCTATTTCGATTTCGCATCCGGCGAATATCACCCGCTCTCGGATCCGCCCGGCGCGATCATTCTCAAGTCACTGAAAGATCGCACCGGTGTGATCAAAAAAAATTCGGGCGCGTCAATGATCGATCTCGGCGACGGCGTTGCCTGCGTCGAATTCCATTCGAAGATGAATTCGATTGGCGGCGACACGCTCGAGATGCTGCGCTTTGCGATCGCGGAAACCGAAAAGAATTTTGTGGGGCTCGTGGTCGGCAACCAGGGCGTGAATTTTTCAGTCGGCGCTAACCTGATGCTGATGCTGATGGAAGCGCAGGACGAAAACTGGGAAGAGTTGGAGATGATCGGCCGCTATTTCCAGTCGTCGGTGATGAGCCTGCGCTACTCGCCCAAGCCCGTGGTGGTCGCGCCATTTCAGATGGTGTTCGGCGGCGGCTGCGAGATGGTTCTGCATGCTGATCGCGTGCGCGCCGCGGCCGAAACGTACATCGGCCTGGTCGAAGTCGGCGTCGGCATCATCCCCGCCGGCTGCGGCACGAAAGAGATGTTGGTGCGCGCGCTTGATTCGATCCCGGCCGACATGAAAGACGCCGATCCGTTTCCGTTTGTGAAGCGCGCTTTCGAAACGATCGCCCTAGCGAAAGTGGCGACGTCAGCGGAACAAGCGCGCGACTTTGGTTTTCTGAGAGACAAAGACACAATTTCGATGAACAACGATCGGTTGATTGCCGATGCGAAGCAGCAGGTGCTCGCGTTGGCGGCGAGTGGTTACGTGCAGCCGCAGCAGCGCACGGACATTCTCGCGCTGGGAACTCCGGCCCTGGCCACGCTGAAGCTGGGTGTGCACTTGATGAAGCGCGCCGGTTACATTTCGGACCACGACGCGTTGATTGGTGAAAAGTTGGCGCGAATCTTGACCGGCGGTGATTTGAATCATACGACACGAGTGAGTGAACAGTATTTGCTGGATCTGGAGCGCGAAATGTTTCTGTCGTTGATTGGAACAAGGAAGACGCAGGACCGGATCG
>DATANL010000818.1:0-2592 GCA_036266295.1 Pyrinomonadaceae bacterium
CGCTGACCCGCACCACCTCGCCGGACGAATATCAGCGCACGTGGTACAAACAGAATCCGCCGTTGCCGCGCACGAAGTGGTCGCAGCGCAACAACAATAATTACGAGCAGACGGCGATTCTGATCTCGCTCGACTACTTCAACAAAAACCAGAAACTCTTCCTCAAGAATTTTTATTTGAAATCAAAGCGCTCGGTCGAAAAGCCAAAGACCGAAGGCCCGGCAGCCTATGTTTTTCCGGGCGACGATCCGCGCCCCGGCAATCAGGCCAACTTGCTGCGCCTCCTCCAGGCGCAGGCATGTGAAATTCATAGGGCGACGGCACCGTTCACGGTCATGATGAAGAAACGGCCGGCGCCGAGAAACGCCGCCGGCGGCGCTCGTCCGAGTCCCTCGCCCTCGCCGAGCCCGCGCGCATCCGAGACTGAACCGCGCACGTTCCCGGCGGGCAGTTACATCGTACGCATGGACCAACCTTACAGCCGCATCGCTGACGCATTGCTCGATTACCAATACTGGAGTCCGCGCGATCCGCAACAGAGTATCTATGACGACACCGGTTGGACCTTCGGTGAACTTGGCAACGTTCAGGTCGCGCGCGTAACCGATGTGAAAGTGCTCGACGCGGCGATGGAAAAAGTGAGCGGCGAAGTTCATTCGCCGGGTGGCGTGACCGGCACCGGCACAGTCTTTCTGATCAATGAAAACGCAGACAACGACCTGATTACTCTGCGATATAGGTTACGCAAAGCCACCTTCGATGCGGCCGAGGAACCCTTTGAAACCGACGGACGAAAGTTCAATCGCGGCTCTTACATAATTCGCGGTGTGCTCGTGGATGAGATCAATAAAGCCACCAAAGAACTCGGCATCCAGGCGCTCGCGGTTTCGCAGGCGCCGGCCGTGAAGAGCCATCCGGTCAAGGCGGCGCGGGTCGCGATCATGCATACGTGGTTGAGCACGCAAGACGAGGGGTGGTGGCGGTTGGCTTTCGATCAAGCGGGCATCCCGTACGATTACATCAGCACGCAGGACGTCGCAAAGGACGCCGACCTCAACAAGAAATACGACGTGATTGTCTTTGGTCCGGGCGGCGGTAATGCGAACGCAGTGATCCAGGGACGGCCAATGTACGGCAATCCTCTGCCGTGGAAGAAAACCGAATTGACGCCGAACCTCGGCGGCTTTGCTTCGACCGACGACATGCGACCCGGCCTGGGGTGGACAGGATTGATGAACCTGCAGAACTTCGTAAAGAACGGCGGCGTCTTCATCGGCGCAGACGAATCGGCGACGTTTGCAGTCTCGATGGGCCTCACCCCGGGCGTGTCAGTTCAGTCGGCCACGCGCCTGCGTGCAATCGGCGACGTGTTGAAGACAAGGATGGTCGATGCGACCAGTCCGATTGCCTACGGCTACGGCGATACGCTTTCGGTTTATTGTTTCCAGGGACCAATCTTCAACATTAGCAATGTCGTCGGCGGTGGCGGCGGTGGTCGTCGCGGCGCCGGCGCATCGCAACGCACAACCGGACGCGGCACTGCTGACGATCCTGACGTGGTCCAGGGCCGGCCGCCCGCCGAAGCGCCTGAGCCTCCGCCGACGAGTGAAATCTGGGAAGCAGCGCCGATCCTCGACGAGCAACGTCGCAATCTGGTTGGCCTGATTCCGCCGGCCCAACGCCCGCGCGTAATTCTTCGCTGGGGCAATGCCAACGAACTGCTGGTCTCAGGCCTGCTCGATGGTGGCGACGAAATCGCGCAGCACGCGGCCGTGATCGACTCGCCACTCGACCGCGGCCACGTCGTGTTGTTTTCGTTGAATCCATTCTGGCGCGGCCAAACTTCGGGCAGCTACTCGCTGGTGTTCAATACGATTCTGAATTTCGACCACTTGAACGCAGGCAGGAAGCTGGACGAGAAGTAATACTACTTCGACGCATTCCCCAGGCCTTCTCCCAGAGGGAGAGGGGAAAACTCATGCGCATCGCGATTATTGGCGGTGGAATCGGCGGCCTCACGGCAGCGCTGGCGCTGAGGCAATTCGGTTTCGAGCCCACGATTTTTGAACAGGCTCCTGAGCTCCTGGACGTTGGCGCAGCAATTCTGATGTGGCCGAATGCGATGCGCGTGTTGCATCGACTCGGCCTGGCAGACGCGGTGCGCGCGGCGGGAGCCATCCTCGAACGGGGACGCTGGCTGAGAAGTGATGGCAGCGTCATAAATCAGTTTTCGTTTCCGAAGGTTGAGGTCCCTGCCGTTGCCATTCACCGGGCCGAGTTACAGAACATTCTATTGGCCGCAAATCCCGGCGAATCGATCCGGCTGGACCATGCATTCGACCGTTACGAACTGCACGCCGGCATAGTTGTAGTCCACTTCCAAAACCAACCACCATTTGAATGTGACGCGTTGATTTGCGCTGACGGCCTTCACTCGCGCGCGCGTGCACAAATGCTGAACGATGGTCCGCCGACTGAGCGCGATTATGTTGCCTGGCGTGGCGTATTAACCCACACACTTGATCCCTCGGCGATCGGCGCGGCCACAGAGATCTATGGACGTGGCCAACGTTTCGGCATTGGTCCGTTGGG
>DATANL010000819.1:0-3694 GCA_036266295.1 Pyrinomonadaceae bacterium
GATAGCGATGACTGGGTGACCTATGCGGCCGTCGCCGGCTACTCAGGAATGATGATCGGTTGGGGCTGCGCCGTTTGGGGAACGGGTTGGTACTACCCGCCTTACTATTGGTATGGCGGTTACTATCCGGGTTATTACCCCTACTGGCGGACTTACGGTTACGGCTCCTGGTACAACCCGTACACGGGAATCTATGGCACTGCCGGCCGGATCTATGGACCGTACGGCGGCGCGGGATACGGCGCTCGATACAATCCGAGCACCGGCACGTATGCGCGCGGCGCATTTGCTTATGGACCAAACGGCGCGCGGGGCGCGGCGCAAGCTTACAACCCGCGCACGGGAAATGGGATTCAGACGCGGCAGGGTTCGGGCGTTTACGGCAGCTGGGGATCGACGCAGGTCAAGCGCGGCGATGATTGGGCCAGCACCAAACGCTTCACCAACAGCGCCGGCAACACCACGCGCGTCACGCGGGGCGAAAACGGCGGCATGATCAATCGCCGCGGTGAAGGCTTCGTCGGTAAACAAGGCGACAACGTCTATGCCGGCCGTGACGGCAACGCCTATCGTCGCGACGCGAATGGAAATTGGAGCAAGTTTGAAAACGGTAAATGGAATAACGTCGAGCGCCCCGACGGTGCTCCGTCGCAACGCGACAATCGACGCGACAGCTTCCTGAACGACAACGCCAGGAATCGCGATCGACAGAATGATAATGCCAGAGGAGATCGCACCTCGGGAGATCGCAGCGGATCAAATCGTCCGAGCCAAATGGACAGTGGCACGTTCAAAAATCTCGAGGGCGATCGCGCGAAACGCATGGAAGGCGCGCAGCGTGCCCGCGACCAGCGAAGCTATCAAAATCGGACCCAGCAATCACGACCCTCAAGCAACATGTCACGGCCTTCAAGTATGGGCAGCTATCGTGGCGGTGGCGGCATGTCTCGCGGCGGCGGTATGTCTCGCGGAGGAGGCGGTCGACGACGATAGTGGTCTCTGCCTCCGAATCACAACAGCGCCGGCGCTGGATTCATTGATACCTGCATGAGACGGTTCGTGACAGCGACAATCGGAGCGGTCCTGCTGATAGCGGCGACTTTGCCCATCAGCCACAAAGCCGAAACTGCGCTCACAGCCGATTCAGTCCTCGCCGAGTTGAAAGCGGGTAACGAACATCACGTCCGGCATCAATATCAGCATCCTCATGAGACCGCGACGCGTCAACGAGAACTCACTAACGGTCAACATCCGCATGCCCAGATTTTAGGTTGTTCCGATTCTCGCGTGCCGCCGGAAATAGTTTTCGATCAGGGACTCGGCGATCTTTTTGTCGTGCGCGTGGCCGGCAATGTAGCCACCGATACGGAACTAGGCAGTCTCGAATATGGCGCCGAGCACCTGCACATTCCGTTAATCGTGGTGCTGGGCCATGAGAGTTGCGGGGCCGTGACCGCCGCGGTTCAGGGGGGCGAAGTCGAAGGACACATCACCGCGCTCCTGACCTTGCTCAAGCCGGCGGTCGAAAAGAGCCAGGGCCTGCCCGGCGACCCGATCGCGAATGCGGTGCGCGCAAATGTGAAGCTGGTCGTCGCGCAACTGCGATCGTCCGGCCCTGTCCTCTCCAAGCTGGTTACCGAGGGAAAACTGAAGATTGTCGGCGGTGTTTATTCACTTGAGACAGGTAAAGTGACCTGGCTGAGCGATTAAAATAAATCGCGGCCAGGTCCGGCCTTACTTAGCCACCCACAGACGTCCGCGCGCGAGATCAAACGTCATCACATATTGACTCATAAATGGCTGCCCGAGATTGCCGTCCATGATCATGTCCGTCAACAAGACCGGACTGTCGACTGGGACACCGGGAGCAGCTTCGAATTTAAGTTGCTGTTGCTTGATCTTCGGATCGAGTCCAAAGATTTCGGCATGGTCTTTTGAGATTAGCGATACGCCGCCAGCGCCCGAGTCGAGAATTAGCCACGTCATCCCTTGCCGCGTGGGCACACCAACGAAGGCATTCAGACATCTGGCCGAGCAGTCGCGGACAAGTCTCACAGGCAATTCTTTCATCGTCTTCGTGCGCCGCGATAAGGTTTGCGCGGTCTCGATTGTCAGAGTCCCCGCCTTTTGATCCAACGTGATCAATTTACCGTCGAAGGCGTCCAGCGACAGCAATCCGTCGGGCGTCTTGTCGCCTGGGAATTGATCGCCGAAATCAATCGTGCCGATCGCGACCGGGGTCAGCGCGACGTCGCCGGCTTTGATTTGAACATCGTCACAATGCGGACCGTCCTTACGTTTGCCGAACATGTTGTAGCCGGTCGTTCGGCCCCAGAATTTGCAATCGATCCCTTTCGCGAACTCGTCGGTGAGCAGCGTGGCGCCGCCGCCGGTGTCCAGCAGAAAATCGCCCGGCTTTCCTTTCACGGTGACGTGCACCTTCCAGAGCGCCTTCCGAAAACGCTCCAGTTTTATGACCTGCGGTTTATCGTTCCGCCTGGGAACAGCAGAGACCTGGGACAGCATCGGGACAAAGACCGTGACAATAGCAACGGTGAGTTTTCGTAGCACTGAGACACTCCTATTTGAATGTGAATTAATTTGAACCGTCGGGGTGGTGAAAAGATTGTAACAGTCAGCCAGTGCTCGCGCGAACGAAGATGAAAACCGATTCGATGGCTTGGGTCTGATTTTTGTCGCGGGCAACTAACCGAGCCAGCCCGGGATCGCGGCGGCTTGTTTGAACCAGCTCGCCAGCTGCTTTTCGTCGAGTTGATCGTCTTCGTGGATGTCGAGGTAACGCACTTGCTTCTGCGTGGACTCGCCCGGCGGCAGAGGATGCAGCGACGAACCCTTAAAGAACGCGACCTTGATGTAGCGAGCGAAGACGTGAAACGAAAGAAACCAGCCCTGCCCTTCGATGCCGTAGAAAGGTGAATTCCATTTCACGGCCTTGCGCACGTTGGGCACGCTGCGCACGATTAGCGCATCGAGTCGTCGGCCAACATCGCGCTTCCATCCCGGCATCGCGGCGATATACGCCTGCACCGGAGCGTCGCCGTCGCCCTTCGCAATTTGCGGGTTACCGCCCGAGAGGAGCGTGACCTTCTTCCCCGTCTTCTTGCCGTTGCGAGCTTTAACCGGCTTGGCTTTGGTCGCGCCTCCGCTGGTCTTCGCAGTGGCCTTCGCCGAAGACTTACTTCGCGATTTTCGTGAAGATGACACCGCCATAATTCAACGAGCTCAACTTGCCTTCATTATCCTTTACGAAGCCGATTACTTCGCCATTTCCCCCGGGCAGCATCACTACGCGAATGGTGTCCGGTTGCGTGAACGGTGTGGCGACTGCGCTCATGTTACCGAGTCGAACTGCGAGAGCTTTTTCTTTCGCGACGATTTCGATCGTACCGTGTACATCGTTGGTGTACTTGCCGGCGTACTCCGCAAAAGGTTTCGAGAGTTGCCATTCTCGTTTCGCGCGCTGTGCTGCTTCTGCGGCGATACCTTGCCTGCGGTTCTCATAGCTTGTCGCCGTGTCCTGTAATTGCTTCGCATAGTCGGCTTCGAAATTTTCCGTTCGCAACCACCAGTCGTAGGCGTACGCAGCGAGCATATCGGCAATTCGTGAGCCGATGGCGTCGTTATTCACCAGCACGCCGACCGCAATTTTCTGGTCGGGCATGAATGAAACGTG
>DATANL010000820.1:0-7793 GCA_036266295.1 Pyrinomonadaceae bacterium
GGAAGAGTGGCGGGTTCGATTGCCATGAAAAGGATTTTCGAATCAAAGCTTTCAGTCGCCTTGAAGAGCAAGGTGGGATTAATCTCGAGCGGTTATAGTCAAGGTCTAATCGATCATTTTCCCGAACTGCAGACGACGGCAGAGAAAATCGCGGACGCGATTGACAGCATCGGCCCAATCAACATTCAGGCGCGCGTTAGAGGCGGCAGGTTAATTCCGTTCGAGATCAATCCGCGATTTTCTGCTTCGACTTATATGCGGGCCATGGCGGGCTTCAATGAAATCGATATCTACCTGCGTTACCTGACCAACCAGTCAGTGACTGAGACGCCGGTACTCAAACCCGGCTACTATTTGCGAACATTGGATCAGGCATTTGTGAGTAAGGACGAACTAGTAGGATGATCAGATGGATTTCAGAGGACATTGGTTCGTCCTCACATAGCCAGGTCGAGCGCACGAGCGAGATTTACATTGTTGACGTGCGCGATTTGGTCGACAAACCGGGCAACCTCCCTCAGGTTGCGCGCAATAAAATAAACGAAGGCTTAGGACAGCTGAAGTCAGGCAAACGAGTTGTAGTCTGCTGCGATTACGGCATGTCGCGCAGCAATGCTGTGGCCGCCGGCATTCTCTCGCGCTATCAGAACATTCCGTTTGACGCCGCAGTTCGTGAAGTCTTAATGCAGACTGGTGAGCGTGAGATCAAAGTTGATGTTCTCGCCGCCGTGCGGACAGCTCTCGAAGAGTCATCGAGGAATGAAGGTGATAAATCTGCCGTCCTGATCACCGGCGGATCGGGGTTCCTGGGAAGCGCGTTGAGCGAAGGACTCCGGGAGTCTCGAAAAGTATTCAACCCGTCGCGAAAGGAAATCGACCTTCTCGGTGGAGCGGTTGAACTCGATTTGTTCATCAGGAACCATGATGTCGGGTGCCTTGTACATCTCGCCAACCCGCACGTATTTAATACCAACAAGGCCATCGGTGAAACCCTGGTGATGTTAAAGAACGTGCTCGATGTATGCAGAACAAATTCCATTCGGTTGATTTATCCTTCGGGGTGGGAAGTCTTTTCGGGCTACAAGGGAGATTACAACGCGAATGAGAGTTTGCCGGCGCAGCCCAAAGGAGTTTACGGAGAAACCAAATATTTATGCGAGTTGCTGTTGGAACAGGAACGGAGAAACTACGGGCTCGACTATGTTCTGTTGCGTTCCGGACCCATTTACGGCGCGTCAAGCAATCGTCCGAAGTTCATCTTTAACTTTCTGGAGAAAGCCGTCCGGAACGAAAGGATAGTGACCCACCGGTACGAAAATGGTTTCCCGCGCCTCGACCTGCTGCATGTGGACGATCTAACGGATGCGATGTTGCGCATCATCAATTCGGACTACTCCGGCACTTTGCATGTGGGCTCCGGCCGCGCCATATCTACGGCTGAGATTGCCCAGCTTATTGTTAAGATGACGGGTTCAAGCAGTGAAATCGAACACGCACAAATAGGTGAATACGTCGCTAACATCACGATGGATAGTACCCGCTTAAAATCGATTCTTGGATGGCAACCGCGGATTACATTTGAAGCGGGGCTGGAATCATTGCTGCATCAAAGGCGATCTTCACCGGCCTTGACGACGTAATTGCTGAACCGCAAATGACAAGCGAAAAAGAAAAACAGGAAACCTTCGAATGGGAGCGTTCGATCAACTTCAGCGAATACAACTGTGTGCTCGGGTACTACCAGGTCCAGTCCTGTTTGGAGTTTGCTCACGGGCCCGCGATGCTCGACCTGCCGTGTGGTGATGGAACTCTGACGGCGCTCTTTGAGCCGCATTTCGACCGCGTGGTCGGCGTCGATGCATCGAGCGTCCATCTGTCTAAGGCCCGGGCGCGACTGCCAGAGGTAGAATTTCACGAAGCGCTGATCGAGGATTTCACCCTGGACGAGCAGTTTGATTCCGTCTTTTTGTTGAATATTCTCGAGCACGTCAACGATCCGGTAATGGTTTTGCGTAAGGCCGCAAGTTTCTTGAAGGATGACGGCGTTCTGATTGTCCATGTGCCTAATGCCCGCGCGATAAACCGCCAGATCGCGGTATTGATGGGAACGCTCGAATCGTGCGAAGAGCTTTCGCCCTTTGACATTAATGTCGTGGGACATCGACGCTCTTACACGCTCGAGACGCTAACCGCGGATATTCGCAAAGCCGGCTTAAACACAAAGACGACCGGAGGGGTCTTCTACAAAATGTTATCGACGCCCCAGATTGATTGGTTTCTCAAGAACGGTTTATGGGAAACAGGAGGATTCGGGTGGGGCCGAGTGGGCGCCGAACAGAGAGACTGGAAAAGCGAATTCTGCCGGGCCTGTTACGAAATAGGGAAAGAACGGCCGGAGGACTGTAACATCATCTTCGCAGTCATAACGAAGTAGCGAAGGTCGAGAAGCCTGAATAGGGGATTTCAACGTGATGCCGGATCAGATTGCAAACGATCGCAAATATATCGAGGCCATGCAGGCCGATGACGAACTGCGGGCACTGCGCGCCCAAATTTATCAAGCGATCGCGAAGTATCGGTATACATATAATTTCACCTGGTTTGGTCGGCCAATAATCCAACTGCCCGAAGACATAATCACTCTGCAAGAGCTTATCCTCCAGGTTAGACCTGACCTGATTATAGAGACGGGTGTGGCCCATGGAGGATCGCTGGTGTTTTCAGCTTCAATGCTGGAACTGCTGGGTCAGGGCGAGGTCGTCGGCGTCGAACTGGAAATGCGATCGCACAATCGAAAGGCAATCGAAAGCCATCCCTTGAGCAAACGCATTAGACTGGTTGAGGGATCGTCGGTAGATCAGCACGTTGTCGATCAAGTTCGGCGGTTCGCTGAGGGCAAACGAGCAGTGCTCGTTATTCTCGATTCGAATCACACGCACGAACACGTATTGCGCGAGCTTGAACTTTACTCGCCCCTGGTGACAAAGGGCAGCTACCTCGTCGTGCTTGATACAGGAATTGAGGATATGCCGGAAGGTACTTTTGCTGATCGGCCGTGGGACAAAGGTAATAATCCCAAGACTGCTGTTTGGGAGTTCTTGAAACACACGAACCGCTTTGAAATCGATCGGGCGCTGGAGTCTCGCTTGCTATACACGGTTGCCCCGGACGGTTATCTTAAGTGCATAGCAGATTAGGTCCCAATGATGGAAAGAATTCCCGTAGCCGGTCCCTCCATTACGCAAAGGGAGATTGATTATGTCACCGACGCGGTGACTAACGCCTGGTATGCAAATGCCAATACTTACCACGAGCGTTTTGAGAAATCGTTTGCCGAATATATAGGTGTGAGATATGCGGTGTCCCTGCCGTCGTGCACCTCGGCAATTCACTTGTCACTGCTCGGTCTTGGCGTCGGTCCTGGCGATGAGGTGATCGTTCCCGATGCTACCTGGATAGCTTCAGCGGCTCCCATAAATTATGTAGGCGCCACACCCGTCTTTGCGGATATTGACGCGCAGACGTGGTGCATCTCCGCAGCCACGCTCGAGAGTTGCATTACCCCGCAGACCAGGGCGGTGATCGTCGTCGACCTCTACGGAAACATGCCGGGAATGAAGGAACTGGTCGAGGCCGCAGGCAATCATGACGTTGCCTTCATAGAAGACGCGGCAGAAGCTGTGGGCGCCGAGTATGAAGGAAAGAAAGCGGGAAGTTTCGGAGACACCGGAGTCTTCAGTTTCCACGGATCGAAGACCTTGACGACTGGCGAAGGTGGAATGCTGGTCACCAATGACGAAGATCTCTGGCGGCGCATCTTGTTCCTGCGCGATCACGGCCGTCCCCCAGGAGACAAGCAGTTCTGGAATACTGAAGTCGCCTGCAAATATAAAATGAGCAGTCTGCAAGCGGCCCTCGGCCTGGCCCAGCTGGAGAGAATTGACGAATTGATCGAGCAAAAGCAGAGGATTTTTAGCTGGTACAAAGAGGAACTATCAGACATAGAGGGGCTAACACTCAATCCTGAACCGCTTAACGGCAAGAACGTCTATTGGATGAACACAGTTGTTTTGCGAAGTGACATGGGAATCGACAAAGATCACCTGTTGGACGAAATGCGCAAAAAGCAAATCGATTGCCGCCCATTTTTTCATCCTTTGAGTTCCCTCCCGGCCTACCAACACCTCGAACAGGCACGTATCGCGCGCGAGCGAAACCGCGTCAGTTATGACATTTGTCCGTACGGCATAAACCTTCCGTCAGCGCTTAATCTGACCCGCGAACAGGTCGGTTATGTTTCGCAAGCCCTCAGGGATATCATCGATGAAAGGACTGGCCGCCGTAAGAAACCGCGAGCCACAGACGCCGGGTAACAAAAGATGGAAGTCAGTAGGCCGTTCTTTTCCATCGTCATTCCGACCAGAAATCGAGCTTCGCTGTTGCGGTCTTCATTGCGAACTGCACTCGATCAAGCCTTCGATGATTTCGAAGTCGTCGTATGCGACAACAACTCGAGCGATGACACCAGGGCCGTGGTTGAATCGTTCATGGCTCGCTATGACCGCCTTCGGTATGTAAATCCGGGGCGCGACCTGTCGATGTGCGACAACTGGGACTTTGCGCTGGAGCAAGCAGCGGGCGCGTATATAACTTACCTTTCCGATGATGACGGATTAATCCTGGAAGCGCTGCCTTACATTTACAGCCTGATCTCCAAATTTCAGATTAAGGTCCTGACCTGGCCGTGCGCTTACTACCATCACATGGATGTCCCGGAAGAAAACAAGAAGGGAGCCCTGTACTGCGACATTACTTCCGGGAAACTGTTTGAAGTCCCGTCGGAGATCATCATCGAGGGCCTCTCGAACTTTGATGGTATGCACTTCGTGATTCCCAAGGCACTAAACTGCGTATTTGCCAGGAGCGTCCTGGATAAACCGCTCAAGACAGCGGGGCGGTTCTTTCCTCCTCCATTCCCCGACTACTCCGCGGCTTACCACGTGCTTGGGGCTTTGGATAGCTATCACTTCATAGACGTGCCGCTTTACGTTTCGGGCACCAGCAGCAGCAGCAATACCGGGATGCGGTACGCGAGAAAAGAGACGTGCGAACATTACCTGTCATTGTTCGATCACGATTTGCTCGCCGGCTGTCCTTATCAATTGCGTTACCTGATAACTTCTTATCTGCTGCCGACGTTCTTAACATTTCAAAAGTATTACCCTGAGAAAATGGGGACGTACCGTCCCAACATTGATGCGTTTCTGAAAAAATTATTTGCGGAACTGGTGACGTATGAGGACTACGAAGATATTTCAGAGGAGCTTTCGCAACTCGCGTCTTATATGAGAGAGCATTTTGGCGGCGATCAAGTCTTTCAGGACTTATGGAAAGAGCACCTGGCATCGAGGAAGATACAGGAAAACGGTCACCGCATGCGACAACTCTCGAATAAGACGAAAGATTATTGGCGCCGTAATGAGACGCTCTATCGCCTCGCCAAAAAAGCCAAAGACCTGGTGGCGCCACCCCGCCCGACCTACTATGAATACCGGGGCTTGGCGTCAATGTTCGAAGTCTCGCAGGTCCTGACCGAGACCTTACGACCTATTATGAAAGATCCGGAAAATCTAATGCCTATGCGCGCCACATCTCGCGAATTTCTTAAACCGCATTCGCCCGAAAGCCAGGTGAGATAACTTAGAACGCACCGGAAGGTAGAGGTTCTCTGGCCGTCAATGATATGTTCCTCACGATGCGCACCGATCGGTTTGCACGCGCCGAAGCGGTTGTTATTGTCACGGTGAAGGTAAAGTAGATGGGGATCGCTTATCGCTTGCATCAATTTCAACAGCGCGCACTTTTTGGCGTGCGCGGCGGGTGTCACTACCTTCGGCTGAACGTGGGGAGCAATGGTCACAGCCCACGGATAGCTGCGGTTATGGTCGGCAGGAATGACGACTACATGCCGGATTTCGCACAAAGGTTGAGCGCCACTATCGCCTGGAACGTTCGCCATCTGGTGAGCGAGGTCATCTTCGTTGAGTGGAATCCGCCTAGCGACCGTCCCCTTCTGGCTCGTAACCTCACGTCAGAGTTTCCCGAGGTGCGCGCCTACGTCGTACCGGCGGAAGTGCATCAGGCTCTGTGCTTGAGTGACCGTCTGCCGCTCCTGGAGTATCACGCGAAGAACGTCGGCATCCGCCGCGCTGAGTCGCCATGGATTATTGCCACCAACGCAGACGTAGCACTTGCAGGTGACGCTATTCAAAACCTCCGACGCTCTCTCAGCTCAACTGATGTCGCCTGGACGGCAGAGCGCGTCGACATTTACTGGGAAACCTGGCGTGAGCGAGGGATCGGCCTGGCCGATTGCCTCCGTTATAAGCGCGTGATCCCTTATATCGAGCATGGCACCGGAGACTTTCTGCTGGCGAGCCGTGAGATGTGGCACCGCACTGGTGGATACGACGAGGGCCTTCTCAAACATCGTATAGGCTGCGACGTGCGCGGCGCGGCCCAGATGCTTGCCCATGGCGCCAGCATTCAAAAAGTGGGGAGCGTACTGCATCTGGCCCATCCCACGTCCTGCACCGAGCAGATCCAGCCGCATCACGGCGACCTGGCGCCACTCGGAGGCGTGCCGTACGACAATGGTCCGAATTGGGGACTGGGTGAATGTGCCGAGACTTCATTGGGCGAGAGGATCTGGCAACTCGAATTCAATTAACGCAAAGCAGTTCCCGCCGCCGGAAGGTGCGGGACTCCTTTCGCCGAACGGAGGATAATAGCCTGCTTGAATGAACTTATACTTGGCGGCGACGGACTAATCGGCACGGCCTTAATCGCAGCCTTGCGCGAACTGGGACATGAAACGGTCTCTTTAGACATAAAGAGCGGCTGTGATTTACGCCGGCCGTTTAGTCTGGCCCCTTTTGAAAATGCCGATCGTGTCTGGTTCCTGGCCTGGGATACCGGCGGCGCCAAATACATCGAGGCCGCAGACCGTCAACACGAACAATACAAGAACAACTGCGAGTTGTCGTTGAGAGTATTCGATGCGCTGGCTCGCACGCGGACGCCGTTTCTCTTTGTGACCTCACAGCTTGCGGGCGTGCCTACCGCTTACGGAATAACCAAGCTAATGGCCTGGCGCTGGGCCGAAGAACTCGGGGGCAAGGTCGCGCGGTTGTGGAACGTTTATGGGTGGGAACAGCCGGATGTAAAGAGCCACGTGATCACAGACCTGGTGCTCTCGGGCCTCCGCGGTCAGGTTACGTGCATGACTCAGGGCGAAGAAAGACGCCGGTTTCTGTATAAAACAGATTGTGCGGCCGCGCTGGTGCGATTGTTCGAGGGACCATTGCAAACCGCGGAAATTGCCGGCGCAGAGTGGCTGACAATTCGTGAAGTCGCCGACGAGATCGCCCGGCAACTGAACACTGGGGTAACATTCGGATCGCTAACGGGTTCGGAAGCGCCTGTCGAACCGCAACTTCTACTGCCGGATTGGCAACCGGAAGTGTCTTTGAGTCAGGGGCTGGCAAAAGTCATCGAAGACGCCAGGAGGTTTCTCGATCTCGCTGCTGACCGGGTGCAAGCCGCTCAGTAATGAGCGGAGTCCGGACCACGACTTCAATGCGATTGTTAACCAGCATCGAAACGCGAGTGCTGCCCACAGACTGGCAACGTAGCCTCCGTGTGCGAAGATTACGTCAGGCAGTAGCTCGAGCGCACCCGTTGAACGTGATCCTCGGCGCCGGCGGCACTTCTTATCCAGGTTGGCTGCCGAC
>DATANL010000821.1:0-8958 GCA_036266295.1 Pyrinomonadaceae bacterium
GGCGGCGGCCACGATTAACAAAGGTGCCGTTGGTCGAGCCCAGATCTTCGATCAAATAATTCCCGTCGCGCGCGACGATGCGCGCGTGACGCCGCGACACCTTGGCCTCAGGATCGTCCGAATCTAAATCGACATCGGGAAACACGCCGCCATCGGCGTCCCAGCGGCCGATGTTGGATTCCGAACTGCTGAGCGAGAATTTCTTCCCGGCCGAAACGCCGCGCTCAATAATTAACGTCGCGTGCACTTTCGCGGGCTGATAATTTGACAGCGACACATGCTCGGCTGAAAGGTGCGCGCCGGTGGTGGCCAGGCTCGGCGACGACTGGTGAGAATTTCCGTTCGAGCCGTTGCCGTTACCCTTGTCCAGGCTGCCGCTCGATCGGCCTGCCAGCCAAAGCGAAGCCCCGCAAACTTCGCAGAATCGCGAGGTGTCCGGATTGCGCGTGCTACATTTGTCGCAAACGATCATATTGGATCGCGGCTGACTGACTCCTCTAAACGGAACATCTTAACGCGAAACCACAGCCCGCGCCAGAACTCACTTTGCGGTTTTCCTTGTGACTTAGCGACTTCGAGTGAGGATTGCATTAACCCGAGAACCGATCATGCCCGGCGCCAGGTCCGCAAAGGGATCGAGAGCGGCAATGCCGCTCAGTTCGCCAGCAAAAGGACTCTCCTCTATAATTACCTTGTTCCCGAAGCGTTTTCTTTGAAACCAGCCACGGAAAATCTTCGTAAAACCAACTCAAGCTGAACTTATCGCGTCGGCTGGCATCTAAGAAACTACAACCCGGCGAATTTAATTAAGGAATTGAACCTCAATGGCCCTGAGTAGAAAAAAGAAAATAATTATTGGTGTGTCAGCGCTCGTCGTTTTGCTGCTGATAGTCGTTATCAGCGTCATCGCCACGCGCAAGGACGAGCCGGAAGTAACCACCGTCAAAATTGACGTGCGCCCTGAACTGAAATCGACGGTAACCGCATCCGGCGAAGTCCGGCCGATTCAGTACATCAAGCTGACCAGCGAAGTGCCGGGACGCATACTTGAAATCTATGTGAATCCGGGCGACGTAGTTAAAAAGAACCAGGCCCTGGTGCGCGTCGACCCGACGCAGTTGCAGTCAAGCCAGGAAGCGCAGTGGGCGGCGACCCAGGCGTCGCTCAACGAGGTGACCAATGCGCGAAATGCGGTGGCGTCCGCACAACAGGGACTCGCGGTGAGCGAGGCAGCCGTAGCTTCCGCCCGGCAGCAGGTTATTGCTCAACAGACCGCCGTCGATCGCGCGATGATCGATGTGAATGCGGGACAAAGGGAACTGAAGCGAGTCTCTGAGCTGATTGAAAAGGGAGTCGCCTCACGTTTTGAATACGACACTGCCAAGGACCGCTACGACACGGCCAAGGTTGCCCTCGAAACGGCCAAGGCGAATCTGGAATCGCAGAAGCTTGCCGTCAAGGAAGCGACCGAGCGCGCCAATCAACAGAAGGCCGCCATCAAGGAGGCGCAAACAGGCATTAAGTCCAGCGAGATGCGCGCCAGCCAACAGCAGGCTTTTCTGCGCGGGCAATCAAGCCAACGCGAGAAGGCCACACAGTATTCGCCGCTGAACGGCGTCGTCGCCGACATCCCGACGCGCGTCGGCGAGTTCGCCGTATCACAACTTTCGTCAACGCCGTTGATGACTATCGCTGATATGACGACCATCAACATTGAAGTGAATGTCGACGAAACCGAAATCGCCAGCGTCGATGTCGGACAGAAGGCAAAAGTAAAAGTAGATGCCCTCGGCGAAAAAGAGTTGACGGCTACGATCACGCAGAAGAATCCATTGGCCGTGGGTAAATCAGACACCACCGGTGGTCTTAATACTCGCGTGAACGTTCAAGAGGCCAAGGAATTCAAAGTGACGATGCAGCTGGACGACCTGTCTGACGAAACGAAACTAAAACTTCGTCCGGGCATGAGTGCGACCGCGACCATTACGACCAAGACCAAGACCAACGTGATCGCTGTGCCGCTTCAGGCCATTGTGGAGAAAGCGCCACCGGCGCCTTCGCCGGGCGTATCGATCGCCAGCAGCGCGCCGACACCGGCCGGTGACAAGCCGAAGGAGCAGAAGGGCGTCTACATCCTCGATAAGGACGGAAAGGTGAAGTTCCTCGAAGTGGTTACCGGTATCACCGGCGAATCTGATATCGAAATCACCAGCGGGCTCAACGCCGGCACCGAGGTAATTACCGGTCCAAGTCGCGTGCTCAAGACGCTCAAGGTCGGCGACAAGGTGAAGAAGCAGACACGCGCGGCGGCGAATGCAAACGCCGGCGGCGGTAGCTGATGTTGATCCCTTTCCGTGGGGACGGTCAGGCGAGGCCTGGCAGTGGACGATTTATTTGTCTTCTTTCCGGCGCGAGACCCTGACCCCAGCCCTCTCCAAAAGAGAGGGAGCAAGAGCCAATACTAATGACTGAAGCGACTATCGAAAGAACGCAGGCGAGCACTTTGCCCAAGCCCGAAGTTTCATCGAACGGCAAGGCCCAGGTGCTGATTGCGATGAAAGATATCTGGAAGACCTACGACATGGGCGCGGAGAAAGTCCACGCGTTGCATGGCGTGTCCTTCGAAGTGCATCGCGGCGAATACGTCGCCATCATTGGGCCGTCGGGTTCCGGCAAATCGACGTTGATGAATTTGATCGGATGTCTCGACACGCCTTCGCAGGGCGAATATTGGCTCAACGGGAAAAATGTTTCCGAGATGGACGACGACGAACTCGCCCGGATTCGCAACCAGGAAGTCGGCTTCGTCTTTCAGACTTTCAATCTGCTGGCCCGCGCCACCGCGCTGCACAACGTCGAGCTACCGCTGATTTATGGCGGTATTCCCGGCGCGAAGCGTCACGAGATGGCCAAGCAGGCGTTAAGCGAAGTAGACCTCGTCGAGCGTATGACGCACCGCCCGAATGAACTTTCCGGCGGCCAGCGACAACGCGTCGCGATCGCTCGCGCTCTGGTAAACAACCCGTCGATCCTTCTGGCGGACGAACCGACGGGCGCGCTCGACACGGCGACCAGTTACGAAATCATGAACCTCTTCGAGAAACTGCACGAAGAGGGCAACACTATCATCCTCGTCACGCACGAACACGACATTGCTGCTCGCGCGCGTCGCGTGATTTCGATCCGCGACGGATTGATCGAAAAAGACGAGCAAATGAAGTAGCGTGCTGCGATGTCCCCCGGCAGCTTATCCCCAACCAATACCTCAGCTGGCTTAGCGCCTGGCCAGACAGTCTCACCTCTACGACGCCTGCGCTCGTTTCGCATCCCTGGCATTACTGCAACATGGGACGCATTTTTTGTGGCCCTCGGCAGCCTTCGTCAGAACAAACTGCGCACGGGTCTGACCCTGATCGGCATCATCGTCGGCGTGACTGCGGTGATCGCGGTCGTCACCATCATCAAGGGGCTGGATCAGACAGTCGCGCAGACTTTCTCGTCGCAGGGCTCAACGGTTTTTACCGTTTCGAAGCGGCCGCAGGTCATTACCTCCCGCGAAGACTTCATCAAATTCAACAAGCGGAAGGCCGTGACTCCCGATGACGCCGATGCGATCGCGCGTCTCTGCAACGCGTGCTGGCGAACCGGCGTCGCGGTCAATTCAGTACAGCCTGCCAAGCGTGGCGATCAAAAGATCGAAGCGACGCAGGTCCGTGGGATGGCTCCGAATCACATGTTCGATATCGACGGTGTGGCGATCGACACCGGCCGCGTCTGGACGGAAAGTGAAGGGGCCGCGGGTGCTGACGTTTGTGTGGTCGGATCCGACATCGTCACGAATCTCTTTCCCGGCGATCCGGCAGATCGCGCCGTCAATCAGGACATCTGGGTGGGCGGCCATCGTTATTTGGTAATCGGCGTGCTCCAGCCGCTGGGCAAGATTCTCGGCATCTCGCGTGACAATCGCGTCTACATTCCGTTTGCCACTTACAAGAAGCGTTTCGGAATTGACTTCAGCGGCCAGGCATTCAGTCCCAGCGGCGTGCTGGTGGTTTTCATCCAGACGCAGAACGCGCAGCAACTGGAAAATGCTGAGGACCAGGTGCGGTCGATCATGCGGAATCGTCGCGGCAAGATTTTCAACGACGACGGTGACGATGGGTTTGCGCTGGAGACTCAGGACGTGTTTCTGAATTTGTATTCGTCCGCGACTTCGAACATTTATCTGGTGACCATCGGGGTGGCCGCGATCTCGCTGGTGGTCGGCGGAATTGTCGTGATGAATATCATGCTCGTGTCAGTGACCGAGCGCACCAAAGAGATCGGCATTCGCAAGGCAGTCGGCGCGCGACGCAAAGACATCCTGACGCAATTTCTGATCGAAGC
Source organism: Pyrinomonadaceae bacterium (assembly GCA_036266295.1). Taxonomy (GTDB): domain Bacteria; phylum Acidobacteriota; class Blastocatellia; order Pyrinomonadales; family Pyrinomonadaceae; genus UBA11740. The sequence goes on from DATANL010000821.1 coordinate 4,387, forward strand.
GGTGATGGTCACGGCCATTGGCGGCGCGTTCGGAGTGTTGACCGGGTTCGGTACTGCCTGGCTGATCGCACTGGCCATCGGCTTTCCTCTGCTTTTCAGTATTTGGTCGGCGGTGCTGGGCGTGAGCGTTTCATCAATCGTCGGCGTTATCAGCGGCCTGTGGCCGGCATGGCGCGCGGCCAGGCTCGATCCGATCGAGGCACTGCGAGCGGAGTAAACGTCTAATTGGAGCGCGGGCATCCTTGCCCGCATGAGCGTGAAGCGCGAACTAAATCGTGCACAACTACCAACCAATCGGATGGCACAGTCGCGGATACCTGCCGCACTTCGATGCGGGCGAGGTCTTCCAGTCGCTCACATTTCGCCTGCACGATTCGATGCCTCAGCATCTCGTTGAAAGATGGAAGCTGGAATTGGCGCATGATCCTGAAGAGTTCAATGACGGGCTTCAATACCGAATTGAAGCGTACTTGGATCGAGGCGCCGGCGAGTGTCACCTGCGAGATCCGCGGGTTGCGAATGTCGTTCAATCGGGCTTGCTCCATTTCGATGGCGAACGTTATCGGTTGTCCGCCTGGGTCGTTATGCCGAATCATGTTCACCTGTTGGCCGCACCGCTGCCTAATTATTCATTATCCGGAATCATCCATTCGATTAAATCGTATACTTCTCAGGAAGCGAACAAGTTGTTAGCCAGAAGAGGTCGGTTTTGGTTTGAAGATTATTTCGATAGATATGTCCGAAATGCTCAGCATTTCGACAATGCGGTCAGTTATATTGAAAGTAATCCAGTGCGAGCGGGGTTATGCAAAGCACCTTGGGAATGGCCGTGGAGTAGTGCCGGCTTGCAGATCGAATCGAGGAAAGCGGCGCGAGTCCGTTCGCGCTGACGCGCTCATGCGGGCAGGGATGCCCGCGCTCCGTTAAGGATATGAACTTCGTCGACATTCGCGAATCGGCTTTCATGGCGCTCGACACCGTGCGCAGCAACAAACTGCGTTCATCACTGACGATCCTTGGCGTCAGCGTGGGCGTCGTTACGGTGGTCTTCATGGTTTCGATTATCCAGGGTCTGAACAAGTCCTTCGCGGCCCAGATTGAATCGCTCGGCTCGAACACGATCTGGGCGACAAAGTTCGATCCCAGCATCGGCCATCAACCGACTTCGGAAGAGATCCATCGTAAGGAGTTGACGCTTGCAGACGCGGACGCGATTCGTCGCGAGGCGCCTTCCATCGTTGGCGTGTCGCCGTTCTATCGGAAAGTCAACGAGACGGTTCGTTACGGCGACAAGCAGAGCGATACGCCCATTCTGATCGGCGTGACGCCATATCACGAGTTCACTACTTCGAGTTACGTCGACCGGGGGCGTTACATAACCGAACTCGACGTCGAAGCGCGCAACAACGTGTGCGTGCTGGGCCTCGATTTGGTGAAAGCGCTATTCCCGAGCAACGAAGATCCGCTGGACAAGGACATAAAAATCTCCGGGCATCAATTTCATGTCGTGGGGGTCATGGAACCTCTGGGCCAAATCCTCGGCCAGTCGCGTGACAACTCCATCTATATCCCGATCACCACCTTTGAGAAGTACTATCCGGACATCGAGTTCCCGACGATTATTTCGGCCATCATCGTGCGGCCGGTGTCACGCGCGTATGTGAAACAGGCGATCGACGAAATGACGGACGTGTTGCGCAAACAGCGGCGCGTGCCGCCGGGGGCGCCGAACAACTTCGGCATCTCGTCGCAGGATGCGCTGCTGGATGTTTACAACCAGTTGACCGGAGCCACGTATCTGGTGCTGACGGCAATTTCATTCGTGGCGCTGATGATTGGCGGCATCGGGGTGATGAACATCATGCTGGTGTCGGTGACCGAGCGCACGAAGGAAATAGGATTGCGTAAAGCGGTCGGCGCGACGCGCATCAACATCCTTTCACAATTCCTGATCGAAGCGGTGGTGCTTACGGCCATCGGCGGCTTGATTGGATTGGCCGTCGGCGAGTTCTTTAGCTTTCTGACGAACAAGTATTCTCCTTTGCCGGCGTACGTTCCGCCCTGGGCGATTGGCGTGGGCATCGGTATATCAGGCGCGGTCGGAATCATTTTTGGATTATGGCCGGCATGGAAAGCCGCCCGGCTCGATCCAATCGAGTCGCTCAGGTGGGAATAATTGTAGGGGCAGGGCTTGTCCCTGCCCGCACGCGTTCGTCACCTACGCGGGCAGGGACCAGCCCTTGCCCCTCCAGAAGCCGGTCGGTAACCAAATCGGTGTCTCACCCGTATAATCATTCTCAGTGAAGTTAATCGAGATTTTAAAAGTTGCCGTGGCCGCAATTTGGGCGCACAAGCTGCGCTCGGCTTTGACTCTGCTCGGCATGATTGTCGGCGTCACCGCCTTTGTCACCGTGGTCTCGCTCATCCAGGGCTTTAACAAATATATCGATGAGAAGATTGCCGGCATCGGCGCGAAATCGTTTTCAATTCAACGATTCAATCCGTTCGAAGATTTTAAGGACACCGACACAATCGCCGCCGCCCAGCGTCGCAATAAAGAATTGACGCTCGATGATTACGAGTATTTGAAAGAGCGCACCACTTTGATCGGCCGGCTCGGCGCCAAGGCGCGGGGCACGTTTTCGCAAATAAAGCGCGGCGATCAGGTTCTCGAAGACGTCAACGTCAGCGCCGCCACCGCGAACACGGCCGACATCGATAACCGGACCATCGACAACGGCCGTTTCTTCAGCGACTCTGAAGCTGAGGGCGGCGCGCGCGTCGCTTACATCGGCGCCGATGTGGCGACGAAGCTGTTCCCGGCGGGCAACCCCATTAACGGCGAGATCGAGATTCGCGGGTTGCCTTATCGGGTCGTGGGCGTGGAAGCAGTGAAAGGAACCGTGTTCGGTGTCCCGCAGGACAATTTCATCGTCGTGCCGCTGAAGACCTATCAGATTGATTTCGGACCGCTGATGCGGCAGCGAAGTTTGTATTTCACCGCGACCTCGCGCACTGACGAAACCTTCAACGATGCAGTGGACGAGGCGCGTTACCTGATGCGCGCGCGCCGCAAACTCGCGCCCGGTGAAAAGGACAACTTTGGCATCGTCACGCCGGACGCGATTCTCGGCGTTCGTGATCGAATCTTCGGTACTTTCTTTATCGTGGCCATGGGCGTACCGGGTATCGCGTTGGTGGTTGGTGCGATTGTCATTATGAACATCATGCTGGTGTCGGTCACTGAGCGCACGAAGGAAATCGGGCTGCGCAAATCGCTCGGGGCGCGACGCGTCGACATCCTGAAGCAATTTTTGACTGAGGCAGTGACCCTGGCAACTATCGGCGGCGCAATTGGCGTCTTTCTCGCCTGGATTCTGGGCAAGATCATGACGCAGATTTTTATGCAGACGTATCTTTCGGTCGGCGCCGTTGCCGGTGCGATTGGCGTTTCGGCCGCCGCCGGTGTGATGTCAGGTTTGTTCCCCGCGTGGAAAGCAGCACGGTTGGATCCGATTGAGGCCCTGCGCACGGAGAACTAAATTTGGAGTGCGGCGGCTTGACGCCGCTTTCTTAATCGCAGTCGTCGACAGCCGCCGGATTACAAAGCGCCGTCAAGCCGGCGCAATCCAAAAAGGATTGTCGTATGAAGCTCTTGCGCTCAGACATTCTCGAAAACCTGTGGATGGCCCTCGCCACCCTCCGCGGCAACAAACTGCGTTCGTTTCTCACGGTCATCGGCGTGATCATCGGCGTGGTGACGGTCATGCTGATCGCGTCCATCATCGCCGGCTTTGACACCGCCGTGACCCGCGAAGTCGAATCGTTCGGCACGCGCTCGATGTACATCAGCAAGTTCAACCCCGGCATTCACGTCGGCCGTCTTTCGCGCGAAGAGCGCATGCGCAAGGGGCTGACCTACGATGACGCGATTGAGCTGGCGAAGTTGCCAGCCGTTGAAACCGCCGTCCCTTTCATCGACATCGGGAGCAATTTCTTCGGCAAGAAGATCACGGTGAGCGGCGGCGGTAAGACCTCGGCGAACGTGGCGCTGCAGGGTACCTTGCCTGATTTCGAAAAGGCCGGGACGCAGGTGGTCGCCGACGGCCGTTTCTTTTCCCAATTCGAAAATGATACGAATCAGAATGTAGCCGTCGTGGGGTCGAAAGTCGCGGATGACTTCTTTAAATTCGGAAATCCCGTGGGCCAAACGCTGAAGATTGATACCGAGGATTATCGGGTCGTCGGCGTGCTGCAAAAACGCGAGCAGTTCCTTTTCAGCGGCGGCAGTGACGATCAGAATAACGTCATCTATCTGCCGTATAACGTCGCGCGGAAGTTAAAGCCGAACTCGGAAGATATCTACCTGCTGGCCGTGGCCAAGCCGGGAATGATGCAGGAAGCGATGGACCAGGTGACCGACAAACTCCGCGTCCGTCGCAATGTTCCGTTCGGTAAACCGGACAACTTCGGCATCGAAACCACCGAGTCGCTAATCAGTTCCTTCCACTCCATCACGGCCGGCATCGCCATCGGCATGATCGTCATTTCATCCGTCGGTCTGATGGTCGG
>DATANL010000822.1:0-4563 GCA_036266295.1 Pyrinomonadaceae bacterium
CATGCTCGTCCTCCATCTGATCAGATTTCTTTTTGCAACCATTCTTTATCGCGCTCGAGTTCTGTCACCGTGCGTTCAGGAACTAATCCCTGCCGTGCCAGACGATTTTTGGTAATCACAATTACCGCCGCGCCGATTACCAGATACAGCAGCCCGGTGATGATGAATCCGAGCGCGTACTTCGCCGGCTGGCTGAGAGTTGTATTCGCGAAGAGCGTCGAAACCGCAAAAGCCAGCGCGATGTTCGCCAGAGCGAAACCGACGGCGGCCACAATTCCACCGGCAGCGATGAATATGCTGCCGCGTACGTAAGCGTCGACTTCTTCCTTCAATTCGATCTTTAGCAGGGTGACTTTCTGATCGAACAAATTTGCGACGTCCCCCGCCAGTCGTTCGACGAGCGACGGCAGATCGTTTTGCTGCTCGCGGCGCTCCAATGTATTCGTCTCAGCCATTCGTTCCCTCCATCGCCCACGGTCCTGGCCCGCGCTTTCCACGGCTGGCCAGTTTCTTCCCGGCAACTTTCGCGGTTTGACAAACAAGTGGCGCGCCAAGATTCAGCCGCCATTTCGTTGCTCAACTCTCGATGAATATTGGCGAGGAACGGCTCTTTTTTTGAGCGCGGCGAGTCGTCCGAGTTCAAATTGAGACGGAAGCTTCCCAGCTCGTACGACAATCTTACAGAAGGATATCGGGCAGATATCGAGACGCGGCCAATCCGCTGGTCGCAAATCCAGTTCAGCCTGCCGTGGATCTTGAAAGGAACTAGACGCTGACGAGCGGCAAGCTGCGATAACGTTTTCCGGTCAACTTACTCAGCGCGTTAACTACCGCGGGTGAGATCACCGGAACTGGAGGCTCACCGCATCCCGTCGGCGCTTCGTTGCTCGGAACGATGTGTACGTCCACAGTGGTGGGCGCATCCATGATGTAAGGAGGTGTGTAACCATCGAAGTTGCGTTGCTCGACGCGGCCATCTTTGAAGGTAATCGCGCCGTGGGCCATCAGTTGAGTCACACCAAAGCCCAGTCCGGCCTGGAATTGGCTTTCGACCGTCAGCGGATTCACTGCCAGACCGCAATTAACTGCGACGGTCGCGCGATGAATCTTCGGACGCTTGTTCTCGATCGAAACCTCGACGGCGCAGGCGACCGCCGTGTCGAAACACTCGTGACATGAAATACCGGCGGCACGACCTTTCGGCAGATTTGTGCGCCAGCCGCTCTTCTGCTCGAGCAGATCGAGAGCCGCGAGAAGCTTCTTCGCTTCCGGCTTCAAGAGCTTACGGCGATAAGCGATTGGATCCATTTTCGCTCGGGTAGCTAATTCATCGATCAGCGTTTCCATCACGAATGCAGTGTGAGTGTTACCGACTGAGCGCCACCACAGTACCGGAACATTCAAAGTTGGGTTGTGCGCCGACACGTGGAAATTCGGAACGTTGTAGTTCGTATCCGCAGTGCCTTCGACCGTGGTTTGATCGACGCCATTCTTGATCATCATCGCTGCGAAAGGAGTCCCGGCCACCAGCGATTGACCCACGATGACATGACGCCAGGCTGCCGGCATGCCGTCGCGTCCGACGCCGATTTCAACTCGATGCGCGTGCATGGGCCGATAATAGCCACCGCGCACATCGTCTTCGCGCGTCCAGATCAGCTTGATGGGTGTACCGCGATGTCGCTTCGCGATCAGGGCGGCTTCGCGCGGAATGTGCGAATCGATCACAGCCCGTCTTCCAAAGCCACCGCCGGCGAATTCCGTATGAAAGGTGACTTTGTCCGGCGCGAGGCCGAGTGCCTGAGCAACGGCTACCTGATCGAGCGTCTGAAACTGAGATGGCACCCAGGCCTCAGCGTGATCGCCTTCGAATCGAACGGTGGCGTTGAGCGGCTCCATCGGCGTGTGGGCCAGGAAGGGAAATTCATATTCGGCGACGATTCGATTCGCCGCGGGAATTGTTTCCAGCGCTTTCTCGTCACCGCGCGTGACCGCGACATTGCCGGGCGTGCGCACCATTTCTTTGAATTTCGTCCACAACTGCGTGCTGTCCGGGTGTTCGATGCCCGACAAATCCCAGTCGATCTTGAGACGGTCGCGCGCCTGCTTCGCGGTCCAGAATCGATCGGCGACGACCGCCACCCCGGTGCCTTGCGCGAGCGGAATCTCAAACACGTCGCGTACTCCGGCAAGCGCGCGCGCATCTTTATCGTCGAAGCTTTTGACTCTGCCGCCGAACACCGGCGGGTGGACCACCATCGCGATCTTCATTCCCGGCAGGTCGAGGTCAAGTCCGAACTTCTGCGATCCATCGCACTTCGCTCTGCTGTCCAGACGCTTTATGTTCCTGCCGATCAGGCGAAACTGCGACGGATTCTTGAGTTGAACTTTGTCGGGAACGGGCTTGCGGGCCGCGTCCTTCGCCAACTCTGCGTACCGCGCGGAGCGGTTCCCTGGACCATAGACCACACTGTTTTCGGTGCGGCATTGATCGGCAGAGACGTGCCACTTCTCGGCCGCTGCGGCGATTAACATCGCGCGCGTCTTCGCGCCCACCTCGCGATATTGCTGATACGAGTGCGCGATTGAACCTGAACCACCGACCATCTGAATTCCGAACACGGGGTCCTTGTAGACATCAGCCGCCGGCGCCAGTTCGGCAATCACTTGCGACCAATCTGCATCCAACTCATCGGCGAGGATCATCGGCAAAGCGGTCTGCACACCCTGGCCAAATTCGAGGCGATTCACGGTTATCTCAATCTTACCGTCAGGCCTGACGTGAACGAACGCATCGGGTGGATATACTTTCGCCTGCGGCGCCTGATTTGATTCGAGTGCGAAGGCCGAAACATCCAGGTACAGCGCCACCAGCATTCCGCCGGCCGCCGCACTGGAAACACTGAGGAAGCTTCGCCGGTTCAGACGCAAGTCGTTTTCAGGTTTGATTGCTGCTCGCATAGTCCGGCTCCTTTATTTGAGTTGCTGCGACGCGCTCTTGATCGCTTCACGAATGCGCACATAGGTAGCGCAGCGGCAAAGATTTCCACCCATCGATTCTTCAATGTTTGTATCCGTCGGCTTGGGTGTGGCTTTCAGCAAGGCAACGGCGCTCATGATCTGTCCACTTTGACAGTAGCCGCACTGCACTACATCTTTGTCCACCCAGGCGTCCTGCACCGCGCGGCCGACTGGATCCTGGGCGACGCCTTCGATGGTAATGATCGGGCCACCCACCAGTGAGATCGGCAGCACGCACGAGCGCGTAGCGACGCCGTCGACGTGCACGGTACAAGCGCCGCAGGCACTGATGCCGCAGCCGTACTTCGTGCCGGTCATCTTCAGCTCTTCACGCAAAACCCAAAGCAGCGGCGTCGACGGATCGACATTCACCTCTTTGTGTTGGCCGTTCACGGTAAGTTTGTAGTTTGCCATGTCGCCTCTCCTGTCTATTTTCCTTTGGGGCACGGCGTGCCGGCCTGGACCCAGATGCGGGTTGCGGTGACAAACTGCGCATGGGTCAATGGCGGCATCGTGCGCGCGGTTCCGTCGGGGCGGACGCCTGGATTCCAGGCCCACAGCACCAGCTCAGCTTCCTGGTGATGCTTCAACAAGGCGGGCCCATCCATGTTTTCATTTTTTGAGCGGTCGGTAACTGAGCGGCACACCGCCGCACTCGACAGCGGCTTATCGTTAAGGTCCTGCCATTGCATTGAGAGCGGCGCCAGATGCCAATCAGGTCCACCCGGCACGCCCGTGCTGTCGGCATTCGCTTCGTGATGACAGCTGAGACAATTCAATCCGGGAACGCCTTTGCCTTCCGGCCCGCGAATAACATTCGCGAAGTGGCGATGGCGATCGTCTCCCTGCTGTGGATAATTCGTGGCAGTGTGACAGTTGATGCAGCGTGGACTCGTGAGGACTGAATAGATTTGTTCCCATGCGGCCAGGCCGTCTGCCCGACTATCCGGCGCATGCTTCACGTCGCCACCGTATCCGAAAGTCCCGCCAACGAACATCCATGTTGCGAGTAAACCGATGAAGAGAAACGGAAGAAGGCCGCTTCGATGACGTAGCATACTAATCTCCTGATCAGCCGCAGGCTAAGATGATTATTGCCGATTGGGGATGCGCAATGAGGGAACGTGCAATCAAACTATCGGACGGCGTATTGCTCTTGTCAAGAGATAGTGCGAGAAAGTCAGCTCAAATTTCGGCGCTTAGCTTCATCGGATAATATAATCTGTCTGCCTATGCACCTCATTAAGCTTCTGCTGCCCTTACGCGACAACCGAGACCAGCCGTTCGACCGCGCCGTGTTTCAAATGGTCCGAGATGAACTGACAGAAGCCTTCGGCGGAGTCACCGCTTATTCCCGATCTCCGGCAGTCGGTCTTTGGCAGGAGGACGATGCGACTGTTAACCGGGATGAGGTCGTAACGTTCGAAGTTCTGAGTTCCGAGTTGGATACGAAATGGTGGGCCAACTACCGCAAACAACTTGAAGAAAGATTTCGCCAGGACGAGGTATTAATTTTCGCGAGTGCGGTCACCAAGCTGTAGT
>DATANL010000823.1:0-2008 GCA_036266295.1 Pyrinomonadaceae bacterium
GCTTCGATGATTTCGATCTCGGCGATCTGTTTTGGCAGCGGCAACTGGACCAGGATGCCGTCGACATCGTTGTCTTGATTCAGTTTCTTCACAACCTGCAGCAGCTCGCTGGTCGTGGTGGCGGCCGGCATCGGCAAATGCTCCGACGCAATTCCAACTTCCGCACACGCGCGAATCTTATTGCGAACATAGACCGCCGAAGCCGGATCGTCGCCAACAATCACCGCCGCCAGCCTTGGCGTTACGCCGCGCTCAGCTTTGAGCGCGGCAACTTCGTCGGCTACCGCTCGCTTGATCGCATCAGCCGCAATGCGGCCATCGAGCAATTCAGCACGATGAGTCGTCTCGGCAATCATCCCGGTCATCGTAACATAGAAATTTGGAGTGCAGTTCCCGAGCTTCGCTTGCGATTGAAAAGACATTACAACTAAGCTGGTATGCATAAATCATTGGCGCACTGTTTTTCGCATGAAACAATTTTCGTCGCTACTCATCTTTCTATCCCCAATCATTTTGTTGTTCGCGGTTGCCTGTGGTCCGAAGCGGTCGGCGAACGAGAAACGCTATCCTTTGAAAGGCAAGGTCGTCGAGGTTAACAAGTCCGAACGCACCGTCACCATCAAACACGAGGACATCCCCGGCTATATGCCCGGGATGACGATGGCGTTCAAGATTAAGAACGACGCCGATCTGGAAATGCTGAAAGCCGGCGACGAGGTCTCGGCGAACCTAATTGTCACCGACGTCGATTCATGGGTCGAAGTCAGCGCGATTGTTGAAGGCAATTCGCCGTTAACGCCAACTACCGCAGTGCCGGGCGAGCCAAAGCCCGGCGATGAAATCCCCGACTTCCAGCTGATCAACCAGGACGGCAAACGAATTCATCTGTCGCAATACCGAGGGAAGGCCGTGGCGCTTACGTTTGTTTACACTCGCTGCCCTCAACCCGATCAATGCACGCTCATGAGCACGAACTTCGCTGCGATCGAGAAAGCGCTACAGCCCGAACCGGACGTCTCTGCGAAGACGCATCTGCTCACGATCAGTTTCGATCCTGATTACGACACGCCGAAAGTAATGCGCAGCTACGGCGCATCGCATTCGGAAAAATATTCAGATGAAGCGTTTCAGCATTGGGAGTTTCTGACCGGCTCGGCTGACGAAGTGAAAGGCATCGCGCAGTTTTTTGGACTGCGCTACTTTCACGACACGTCCAGCGGTGAGGAACAAGTAATTCATTCTTTGCGAACCGCAGTCATCGGTCCGGACGGCAAACTATTCAAGTTATACCGCGGGAACGACTGGAAGCCGAACCAGATCATAGAGGACTTGAAGACATTGGCTGGACCAGTGAAATGAACCGCGGATTAACCTGTCTGGCAGATCGAAACACAAAAAGGGCGGCAATCGATTAGGACAGCACGCGGCGTTCAAGTTCGGCGATACGAAGGCCGTGAAGTTTTATTTCGGCGCGCAATTCGTGGAATTCCAGGATAGCCCCATCAAGTTTTTCGCCCAGTCTTTGAATTTGAATTTGCACCGCTTCCCAAATCGGCCGAGTTTCCTTCAGCCGCTCATCAACCCGCTCTTCTAAGTTGGTCAACCGCTGATCTAAGGCCGCAATGTTTTTCGCCATGGCCGCTTGCTGCGTCCGAAGTTCTGTCACGTCAGAGCGAAGTTGCGTGACCTCGGAGCGGAGTTCCGTGACGTCAGAGCGGAGTTCTGTGACCTCGGAGCGGAGTTCTGTGACTTCGGAGCGGAGTTCTGTGACGTCATTTCGCAACTCCGATTGCCCGGTTCGCAAGGCGATCAGCTCATCCAGAACGCGCTTCTGAAACGCTCGGGTCGCCAAGTCCTGTGTGGGTTTATCGTCCATCGCGTTATAGCCGGATCATAGCACGCGATTTTGAGATTTCAACGTAAAAGAAATTGCAAGAGGCAGGGCTACGATTTCAGTTTCTTGATCTCTTCGGTGTGCACCGGTACGGCTTCAAAAAGATCGCCGACA
>DATANL010000824.1:0-7014 GCA_036266295.1 Pyrinomonadaceae bacterium
AGATTTCCACGGGCGATATTTTTCGCGCGCTGTCGCAAACCCGGAGTCCCCTGGCCGAAGAGGTCCGCGCACTTCAGCAGGCGGGTCGATTGATCCCGGACGATGTGGTCATTCGCGTCGTCGAGGATCGAACTTCACAGGCCGACTGTGACAACGGTTACGTGCTTGATGGTTTTCCCCGGACTGCTGCGCAGGCGGAAATGCTCGAAGGGCTGGCGACGCGGCAGGGAAAGTCTCTCTCGGCGATTTTGATAGAGGTGCCGGTTGAGCGTTTGGAAAAGCGGATGACGGGAAGACGGAGTTGTCCTGTCTGCGGTGAGATTTACAACGTATATTTCCGCGCGCCCAAAAACGATTCGCGATGCGACCTGCATCCTGACGCCGAATTAATTCATCGCGCTGACGACGACGAAGAGAAAGTGCGGGTTCGGTTGGAGACGTTCAATCGCGAAACGGCGCCGGTGCTGGAATATTATCAGCAAACAGGACGTTTGCAGCGCGTCGACGGCATGCAGGATCCGGAACGGATTTATTCGGCGATTGAGCAAATTGTGAACGGCGAGCAGATAGCCGGCGCGGTCTGAATGATTATCGGAAAGTCACAAAAAGAGATCGACAAGATGCGGGCTGCCGGCCAGTTGGTCGGCCGCGTGCTGCAGCAGTTGCGCGGCATGGTGGCGCCGGGCATCACGACGCTCGACGTAGATCGCGCCGCGGAAAAAATGATTCGCGACGCCGGCGCATATCCGACCTTCAAAGGTTACAACGGATTTCCATTTTCGATTTGCGCTTCGGTCAACGAGCAGGTGGTCCATGGGTTCCCTTCGGAATATGAGTTGAAAGAAGGTGACATCTTTTCAATCGACGTGGGCGCCACGCTGGACGGGTTCGTGGGGGACACGGCGACTACAGTCGGAGTCGGCCAGGTGAGCGACGATCGTCTGCGTCTGATGCGGGTCACCGAGGAATCTCTGCAACTGGCGATCGAGCAATGCCGCGCCGGCAATCATCTCGGCGACATCGGCTTTGCCGTCCAATCTCATGCCGAAGCCCACGGATATTCAATCGTGCGCGACTACGTAGGCCATGGCATCGGACGGAAGATGCACGAGGACCCGCAAATCCCGAATTACGGGAAACCCGGGAAGGGACCGAAGATTAAGGCGGGCTATGTCTTTGCGCTCGAGCCGATGGTAAACATGGGTTCGCTGCACACCAGGACGCTAAAGGATGGCTGGACGGTGGTGACTGTCGACGGCCAGCCCAGTGCGCATTTCGAGCACACGGTCGCTATTACTGAAGAAGGACCGGAGGTCCTGACCCGGGTCCGACCCACGGTCGAAGAGCTGTCGACAGCCGCCTGAGGTTCGCCGCGGTTTGGCATTTGCTTGAGCCGCATGGTAGTATCCGAAGTTTGCCAGCAACGGCGAATTCGTGTCTGTATGGCGAAGGAAGAGGCGATAGAGGTTATGGCAAAAGTCCTCGAAACGCTGCCGAATGCAATGTTTCGGGTGGAGCTGGAAGAAAGCCAGCATCAAGTGTTGGCACATATCTCCGGCAAAATGCGCAAGCACTTCATCAGGATTCTTCCCGGGGACAAGGTTTTGGTTGAGTTATCGCCCTACGATTTGAACCGGGGCCGCATCACGTATCGTTACAAGTAGGTTTTCGAAAATGAAAGTTCGCGCGTCAGTCAGAAAGATTTGTGATAAGTGCAAGGTCATTCACCGCAAGGGCGTCGTGCGCGTGATCTGCACAAATCCGAAACATAAGCAGAGACAGAAATAGGGAGTATGGGACCTTCGTTTGAGTTCTGACTTCGGCTACCGTCGTTGATTCACAATTCACAATTAAGATTCCAAATTTGAAATATGGCTCGTGTTGCAGGTGTCGATCTTCCGCCCAATAAGCGCGCCGAGATCGGACTAACTTACATCTATGGAATCGGTCGTTCGCGATCGGCTTCGATTCTTAACGAAGCAAAAGTAAATCGTGATACGCGCGTACGTGATTTGACCGAGGAGGACCTCGGTCGCATTCGCGCGATCCTGGAAGCGCAGGGCGAGATCGAGGGCGATCTGCGCAAGCGGATCCAGATGGACATTAAGCGCCTGATGGACATCGGCGCCTACCGGGGCCTCCGACATCGTCGCGGCCTGCCGGTTCGCGGCCAGCGCACGCACACGAATGCGCGCACCCGAAAGGGCCCGCGTCGCGCGACCATCGCGAAGAAGAAAGCGCCCGGCAAGAAATAGCAATCAGTTTGCAGTTTTCAGTTTTCAGCCTGGGCTGAGACGGAAGACCGCAAATTGAAAACTGACTACTGAAAACTGAGCAATGGCAAAAGCAGCAGCAACCGGCAAGAAGAAGGTCTTTCGCAAGAAAGAGAAGAAGAACATTCCGAGCGGGATCGTCTATATCGCGGCGTCGTTCAACAACACGCTGATTTCGATTACAGATCTCGAAGGGAACCTGGTGGCGCAGTCGTCATCGGGCGCGCGGGGATTTCGCGGTTCGCGCAAAGGGACTCCGTTCGCGGCGCAGCAGGCGGCTTATGAAGCCGCGCGCAAAGCGATGGAATCCGGCATGCAGCAATGCGAAGTGCGCGTGAAGGGCCCGGGCGGTGGCCGCGAGTCGGCGATTCGGGCAATTAATAACGCCGGCATTCGCGTGGTGGCGATTCGCGATACGACGCCGATCCCGCACAATGGATGCCGGCCGCCGAAACGGCGCAGAGTTTAGTAAGGCAGTGGCCAGTGACCAGTGACGAGTGACAAGCAGACCGCGATTTCTTGTCACTCATCACTTGTCACTTGTCACTGTAGTTGTAGACCTAAAGGATGAAGGGCTCCGAATCTGGAATCAGAATCAAGACTTCAAGATTCAAAATTCCAGACAGCGCGGCCTGTAAACTTTTCCGTCTGATATTTAGACTGGAGGCAGAAACGATTGGCTAGGTATAGAGACGCGGTGTGCCGCTTGTGCCGCCGCGAAGGTGCAAAACTTTTCCTCAAGGGAGATCGCTGTTACAAGCCGTCTTGTCCTATCGAAAAGCGCGGTACGCAACCGCCGGGACAGCACGGCAACTCGATGCGTCGCGGCAAGGCGCTCGCCGGTTACGGCCAGCAATTGCGCGAAAAGCAGAAGGTCAAGCGGATCTACTTTATCCTCGAAGGACAATTCCGGAATTACTTTGAGCGCGCCGCGCGGCAAAAGGGCATCACGGGCGAGAACCTGCTGTTCCTGCTCGAACGACGTCTGGACAACGCGGTGTATCGCTCCGGCTTCTCGACTTCGCGCCGGCAGGCGCGGCAGTTGGTCAATCACGGCCACGTGCTGGTGAATGAAAAGAAGGTGGACATTCCTTCTTTCCAGGTGAAGCCCGGCGATGTGATATCGATCAAAGAGGGCAGCCGCAAGAACGTGCACGTCGAAGGCGCCTGGCAGACGGCCGCCGGACGTGGACGCCCGGCGTGGATCTCCGCAGGTGGTGATATGACGGCATCGATCGCGTCGTTGCCGACACGTGAAGACGTCGACCGCTCGATCAACGAGCAGTTGATTGTTGAGCTTTATAGTAAGTAATGGGCGCACCCGCGGCGCGGGCGCGCGGGTGTCGGTTTTCTCCTCAAATTCTGACGGGACGTTATGGACCAAAATAATCTCTGGACAGGTTTTCAAATGCCGCGGCGTCTCGCGGCGGACAGCGAAACGTTGACCGAACGCTTTGGCCGATTTTCGGCGCAACCGTTTGAGCGCGGCTTCGGCACGACGATCGGAAATTCATTGCGGCGCGCGCTGCTTTCATCGATTGAAGGCGCGGCGATCACGGCGGTGAAGATTGAAGGCGTCGAACACGAGTTCTCTTCGATTAAGGGTGTGGTCGAGGATGCGACCGACGTCATCCTCAATTTGAAGCAGGTGCCTTTCAAGCTCCACGGTAACGAGCCCAAGACCCTGACCATCACCAAGAGTGGCGGCGGCGAAGTGACGGCCGGCGACATTCAAGCTGATGCCGATGTCGAGGTGCTCGATCCGACGCTGCACATCGCGACGGTCAGCGACGGCGGCACGCTGAATGTGGAAATGCGCCTCAAGCGCGGCCGCGGTTACGTCTCGGCCGAACGCAACTTCGACGAAGACCTCTCGCTGGGTTATATCCCGATCGATTCAGTGCACACGCCGGTCAAGAAGGTCAATTACACGGTCGACGCTGCGCGTCTCGGGCAAAACACCGAATACGACAAGCTCAGTATCGAGGTGTGGACGGACGGATCGGTCAAACCGGACGACGCGATTGGCCTGGCCGCGAAGTTGATCAAGGACCACATGGCGATCTTCATCAACTTTGAAGAAGACACCGAAGAGTACAGCTATCAGCAGGCCGAGCGGGCGCCATTGCCGCGCAACGATCAATTGGATCGTTCGGTTGATGAACTCGAGCTCTCAGTTCGCTCGTACAATTGTTTGAAGAACGCGGGCATCAAAACGATTCGCGACCTCGTGCAGCGCTCAGAACGCGAGATGCTGGCGACAAAGAACTTTGGCAAAAAGTCTCTGGGCGAAATTCGGGACATCCTGCGGGGCATGGGTCTCGACTTCGGGATGCAGTTCGACGAGCAGGGCAATCCCATTCCCGGATCGGGTGAAGGCGCCGTCGATGACCTCGGCGATGATGAGAACGACGAATTTGCCGAGGCCGTGCAGTAAGGTATAGGAATCATGCGTCATCTTAAGGCCCATCGGAAATTGGGGCGACCAACAGAACACCGCATCTCGATGTTGCGCAACCTCGCGACTTCGCTGGTCAATTCGCGCGAGGATCGCATCGTGACGACTTTGCCGAAGGCGAAAGAGCTGCGGCCCTTTATCGAAAAGGCGATTACCCTCTCGCGCCGGGCGGCGAGTTTGGAAGGCAATGGCGCGGAAGTCCAAAGCGTCCACTTGCGTCGTCAGGCAGCGTCTTATTTTCACGCCGGCAACTTTCGTCGGGCCGTCACCACGCGACGTGGCCAGGTGCCGCCGCCGCGTACCGCGGGCGTGTTAGCGCTCAAGCGTCTCTTCGACGAACTGGGTGAACGATTCAAGGATCGGCCCGGCGGCTACACTCGCATCATCAAGATGGGTCGCCGCGCCGGTGACGGAGCCGAACTGGCCATTATCGAATTAGTCGATAACGCGCGCGAGAAGGAAGCCCAAAGCGCGGCGCGCAAGAAGCCGGCCAAGAGTTCCAGCAAGAAGAAGTCAGCCGACGCAAAAGCGGCCGACACTGAAGCGGCAGAAACCAAGGACAGCGAATAGCACGCCCCCGTGTGCGCGGCCCCGACTCGGTATTTTTACTGGTCGGGGCTCTTGCTTTAATCGAAAAGGGCGACCGGAATTAACAGACGCGACCGACTACAGGAGGTGCGATGTCGACCGGAGCAAAGAAGGCCATGGCCGAAGAAGATCAAAAACCCGCCGAGATATTTTCGACGCCCGAGCGCGCGTCTGAACGCGGACGCGATCGCGATCGTGGGCGGCGGCGACATCGTCCGCCACAGCCAAGACATATCGAGCAGTCGGTTAACATGAATGAGCTGCGTGAACTGGTTTCACTGATTACTGAAAATGGCTTGTCGTTGCTCGAACTTGAGCGCGAGGGATTTCGCGTGAAGATTGGCCGTGGGCCTTTCATTAGCGATGAAGCGGCTAACGCTCTGTCCGCCGCCGGTGACCGCCAGATCGCGGCGCCGCAATTGCCGATCCCGGCGCCGGTACAATCGATTCCGACCAGCGCGCCTTCGCATCCCGGAGCACAGGCGGAAGAAGCCGCTTCCGAGGATCAGGATCTCCGTCTGATCAAATCGCCGATCGTCGGCACTTTTTATCGCTCGCCGTCACCAACGGCCGACAGTTTCGTACGCATCGGCAGCCAGGTTGAACCCACGACTGTCGTCTGCATCATCGAAGCCATGAAATTGATGAACGAGATTCAGGCTGAGGCCACTGGCGAGGTCGTCAAGATCTACGTCGAGAACGGACAGGCGGTTGAATACGGACAACCACTCTTTGGAATCAAAAGCCAGTAAGCATTAAGCGGGTAGCAGTCGAATTGCTTCTGCCACTGCTTACTGCTCACGCTTACTATCATGAACGGACCGCGTCGCTTCCGAAAAATTCTCATCGCTAATCGCGGAGAGATTGCCTGCCGGATCATCTGGACCTGCAAAGAGATGGGTATCCGCACGGTCGCTGTCCACAGCGAGCCGGATCGCGATTCGCTGCATGTCCGCTTTGCTGACGAGTCAGCCTGCATCGGGCCCGCGCCTTCTGCGCAAAGCTACCTGAACATTCCGGCGATCATCAGCGCCGCAGAAATCTTCAACGTCGACGCGATTCATCCGGGCTACGGCTTTCTGGCCGAGTCGGCCTACTTCGCCGAGATTTGTGAAGCCTGCAACATCAAATTCATCGGCCCGCGTCCCGACGTCATTAAATTGATGGGCGAGAAAGTAGCGGCGCGCAATGCGATGAAGGCGGCCGGCGTTCCCGTTTTACCCGGCAGCGAAAGCGCGATCGAGTCGGAAGAGGAAGGCATCAAGCTGGCGCGCGAGATTGGTTTCCCGGTAATCGTAAAGGCCTCGGGCGGTGGCGGCGGACGCGGGATGCGAATTGTTTATTCCGAAGATGAACTCGGTCACGCGTTGGAAACTGCGTCAACCGAGGCGGCCGCAGCGTTCAAGAATGGGGACGTTTACATCGAGCGCTACGTCGAACGCCCGCGGCACATCGAGATTCAGGTGATGGCCGATGAACACGGCAACTGCGTCTATCTGGGCGAGCGCGAATGCTCAATCCAACGGCGGCACCAAAAATTACTCGAGGAAGCTCCATCGCCGGTAGTCACGCCCGAGCTCAGACAGCAGATGGGCGAGGCCGCGGTGGCTGCCTGCAAATCGATCGGTTACGCCAGCGCCGGCACCTTCGAATTTCTGCTCGACCAGGACGGCCGTTTTTATTTCATGGAGATGA
>DATANL010000825.1:0-2424 GCA_036266295.1 Pyrinomonadaceae bacterium
CGTCTGCTGACCGCCCTGCATACCGACCTGCGACCAGCAGCCGCCCGCGTCGGTGAATCTCACGTAATTTGGAAATTGCGCCTTGTTGGCCGCAGTGCGTAGCGGAAATTTGAATGAGGTGTGCGCTTCCCAATGTGCAATGGCGTCGGTGACTCGCTGTTTGTTTGGCAGATTAGGATCGATTTCGTAGGGAATTTTGCAGTCCGGCCAACGAAACTGCGCGCCTGTGATCCCAACTCCATGCGCGACGTGCGGAGCCATTTCAACCATTTTTTGGGCCGCCTCGGTCGCAGCTTTGACCTTTTCTACTTCGCCGAGGGCGATGTCACCCTCAAGCAGAGCGATGCCGTTGACTTCGTAGTAGGTCACTGACTTATTGACGAACGTGCGTCCGGAAATGACGGCTGTCCCCATTTTCGGGGCGCCTTGAAATTCAGTGGGTTTACCATCCTGGCTGGATGGCGTCGTAGATTTTTTGGTAGCCATGTTTTTCTCCTCTTCTTGACGATCGGGTTAGCGTATTGCTCAGGCGGGCGGACAAATCCGCAGCTGGGACACCTGAACTCACGTCGTCCCGGAAAACGGGACAGAGGCTGAACTTACGGGCGAGTGCGAGTGGTGACTGATGCTCGTGAGAATTCAGCGCATTCAAAAGAACGGGCGCAACGATATTCTCAATAATGGGCAATGTCAATATTTTCGAGTCTTAGAAAGGAAAGACCTCCGGACTCGCATTTTCCATTAGCCGAATCCGATAGGGAGCCGTGTCAGAACCGCGAGGGTTGCGACCGGATGGAGGGGCAAGCTTCAGAAACCCAGCGGGACTTCTGGATCCGGTTCGTACGGCTCGCGTGGTGTGACGAATGAAATTGACTATTGTGCCGGTAGCCGCAGGGCGGGACCGAGCGAAGGTATGGGCGGATTAACAGGCTCCGACGAGCGCTTCTTGCTGCGCTTCGATTTTTCGCTGCTGTAAGGCGTGTCAACGTTTGCCGCAGGCGACGGAGACGCACTGGACGGCGGACGTGGCCGATCCGTTTTGGATTCTCGAGTAACTGAATTGACGTTGGATTTTCTCGCGGCGGTCGCTTTAATGTAATCGCTGACGGAACGATCCGCGTCAGGCGCAGACCAAACAAAAGACGAGGCCGCAAACATCAATACGGCCAGGACTCCCAACCCACAAATCGCCGGCAGTAACCAGGATCGCCGGGCGGGCAACCACGAGGTCTCGGCTGGTCTAAGTATCGAATAACTATCGAAAGGATCGAGACATGAAGATCCTGACGTACCAGTCGAGTCGTTCGTCTGCGCCGCGCACTGAAGACTCTGCATTTCCGAACGGCCGATGGCTTTCAAAGCATTCCGAAAATCTTTCGCCGATTGGAAGCGATCGCAGGAATTCAAAGCTAACGCCGTATGTATCACGGAAGACAACTCTCGACCGATGACGGGATGGACCACGTGTGCGCGTGCCAGTGGGTCCGCCTTCGAGTTCGCCAACGCCGCCGCGCGCGCCAGCGCGTCAGGAGGCTTGGTCCCCGTCACCAGGTGATAAAGCGTTGCGCCGAGCGCATAGATGTCACTCTGCGGAGACGTTCCCTGATCCTGAATCTGCTCGAGCGGCGAATAGCGCCGCGTGTAGCCAAATATGCTGTGCGATGATTGCGTCGTTGTTTGATCGCCCTGGTGCGCCTTCGCCAAACCGAAATCGAGCAACGCAATCTGGCCGTTCGCTGTAAGTTTCAAATTGTGCGGCTTGATATCGCGGTGGACGATCTGGCGTTTCTGCGTGTGCAGATAAATCAAAGCATCCAGGAGCTGATCGGCCCACGCGATTACCTGGGCGCGCGGAAACGGTCCGGGCTGCGCGGTAATGATTTGCGCCAGGTCATCACCGGCGATGAATTGCATCACTAAAAATGCGCGGCCGTCTTCGGTAAAATAATCGCTGACCCGCGGCAAGGCCGGGTGATTGAGCTGCGCCAGCAGGCGCGCCTCCTGTTCGAACTGACGACGCAAGCGCGCGTCAACCGCGAACGTTTCCTTGATGGCAACAGTCACCTGCAACCGTTCATCGACGGCTTCGTAAACCGCGCCCATCCCGCCAGCGCCAAGCTGTCGACCGATGAGATAACGATCCTGCAATTTCTCGCCGTGAGCAAAGAAATGCGCGCGCTCAGAAGCTGCGGTAGCTAAGACGGACTGATTCATCCGATTCGTAAAACGATGGCGAAATCGATCAGAGAGGATTCAGGGCGGACAGCACTGCTGTCGATTTGGAAGTTGGGGCGAGAAGGTTAACTTCCTGCTTCGACTATACGACATGGCTCATGCGGAAAACAAGGGTGTTTTTGGCACTGCCATGCCTACTGTTCGCGCAAGGCTGCGGCAGGGCGGGGCCTGGCTCCTGCCGTTGCGCGA
>DATANL010000826.1:0-17990 GCA_036266295.1 Pyrinomonadaceae bacterium
GAATGAGTTGATGAAAACCGAAGACGCCAGCGAAGGCGTGCGATCATTCATGGAGAAGCGCAAACCGGAATGGCGGAATCGATAGCAGGGATGAAGGATGAAAGCGGAAGGATGAAGCGTGCTTGTCGACACGTCCGCGGCCCGGCCGCTCTTCACTGCGGAAAGGCTGGGCGTTTCCGATCGACTCTCGTTGCGTCTCTTCTGATCGTTATTTTAATCAGCTTCACGACCGGATCGTTCGCGCAAAGATCGCGCCCGTCGAAAACGGGGGCACACTCAGCGGCGCCGGCGGCGCGTGATGTCTTCACGGCCGCTGATCGGCGCCTGGTCGAGAAGGCCATTGGCGCGACTTGCACCGAGCGCATCCGCGACCCGCAAGGCAGCACGCCCATCGACGAGATGCAATCGCGACCGTCTCTGCCGGTCAACAATGCCGACTCGCTGGCCGGCGCGCGCCGCGCTGAACGGCTGCTGCCGACGACCCGGAAACTTGTCATCAGCGCGATCGTGAAGCTAGCCAGGGAGTACGATTTATACAGCGTCGGCATTTCCCAGACGCGCATCAAGAGCGCAACCGCGCGCGTCGATTCGGTGAGACGCGTCAAGGCCGACGTTGATGCGCGCGACAATGCTTCGGTCGCCTTGCGCGAGCCCCGGACGATTGAGTTCGGCACGATTTTTCTGGCGGGATTGAAATCAGACGAAGCCATGATCAGCGTGCTGGCCCACGAACTGACTCATATCGCCAGCGGCCAGGCCGATTCACTTCGTCCTTTGTTTCGCGCGATCGGACGTCGCGCCGCCACCCGCACCGGCCTGAAAATTCAGGGGCAGCGCGCTGAAGAATTATCATGCGATCTCGTCGGCGCGATCGCGGCGCGCGAATTCATCAAACAGAACGTTAGTTGGGACCCTCTGCCGCGTCGGGTGGCGCGGGCCTTCGAACACAACTGCGTCGACGATGACGCTTCGGACGAAGATCACCTTTCACCGCGCAACACGATTCGGGCGCTGTTCACGCTGGATGTTGGGCTCGCCGGCGAGATCGTGAATTCGAACCTGGGCGGCGGCCAGCCCGCGCCGTTTCGATTCATGGAATTGACACCTGCTGCCGGCCGTTTCTAAGATCGCCACGAATGCTTCGCGGTTTTCATCGAGCAGTTCTCGTGCTGCTTCTCGTCATTCCTTTGCTCGCGTCAGCCTGCAAGACGACCAGCGACAGCCAGACGCTGCGGCCGCGCCAGTTGCGCGATGTGCCGGCAAACAAACTCGCTTTCAATTTCCAGGCCGATGTGCAGCCGCCTGAGAATCTCGCCTCGGATGAAGCAAAGTCGCTGCCGGCGATTCAACAGGACTTCGAAACCAAGCGGACCAACGATGCGTTGTTGAGGACCGTGAGCTCGCCTGATGGCCAGCGCGCGTTGGCGCTCTACGGAACCGCCGACGAACCTGCGACCACATTTAGAATCGACCTTTATTCAACTGACGGAAACTTTATCCGCAACGTGACGCCGCCGACGCTCGCGGTAGTCTTTCAGGATTCAGTCGCGTGGTCAGCAGACAGCACCATGTTTGCCTTTGTCGGACGCCGGAGTTCCGCGGCGCAACCTAGTCCCACACCGCTCGATCTTCAACCTGAGCCGATACTCCCGTCGGCATCGCCGGTTCCCACCGCGACGCCTGGGCCAGTGTTCGCGCCGCTGGCCGTCTTCAGCACCGAACAAGTTTACGTTTGCAACCGGGATGGATATGAACTGCGCCCACTAACCTCGCGCGATGGGTTGATCTATTTCGGTTTGACGTGGGCGCCGGACGGTCATGCGTTGGCCGCGCTGGCTTGTAAAGAGAGTGAATGGGACGCGCGCGAAAAAATGAACCAGACGGCGTCGGGCCGTCCACGCATCATCGGCGTCGACGGCGTCGAACGATTGCTGGACGATCAACTTGCGGAAGCACCGCCGGTCTGGTCGCCCGATTCGTCAAAGATTGCCACGGCCTTCGACAAAGATATCGGAATCTACGATGCCGGCTCGTCGAAGCTAACGACGCAGGCACGGATCAAATTGAATGAAACATTGCTGACGGCTTCAGCTGGTTACGAAGAAAAATTGCCCGGCAAGAAAGTTGAATCAAACAAGCCCGACCAAACTCAGGCAAACCCATCCGCCGGCGGATTTCACGCATCATTCAATCCGATCGTGCGGCTCGAGTGGCCGCTGCCCGAAAAAATGTACATCGAGACCGCGTTCATTCGTTTATTCGATCCACCGATCCACACGTGGTCACGCTGGCATCTGGTCAGCTTCAGTCCCCAATCCGCAGTCCTGAAAAGATAGACGGTCAGGTGGCTTCTTTAACTTGCAGGTTGGCGACCGAATGCGCCGGCCAAATCCACGACAGGACTATGCCGGTCAACCACAGCACTGCGGCCACCAACACACTCATCACCAGCCAAAATTTCCAATAGCTGCCGAAGATGTTTTCCCAGCCTGTCTGCATATGGTGCGCGACGTTGGCATTAATTTCCGGCGAAGTGATGAGGCGTGAAACCAACTGCATGAACAGGTACCAGGCAAAGGCGTACAACCACGCGATGCGATCCATGCGCACGTAGCTGAGGACAAACAAACCGACGATGATGCCGCCGACGTGCGCCAGCGCCGAAGAGCAACCGCCGGGAAGCCACACATAATAAAACCAAACTCCCAGCCCCGGAACTGTCCAGATAGCCGAAGCGCGAATCAGCTCTTTGTGATTTAGGAACAAGCCGATCGCCAGCAGGAGATTGCCGACGTTGCACATCCACGCCAGGTTTCCGAGCCCGCCAAACCGCCAATAATGGACGACTTGCGCGGCGAAGAACGCCAGCGGAAGCAACCCGATTAACCGGAATCGGTTCGGTGAAATTGAATACACGGGCAGAGGATATCACGCCAAAGTTAAACTTGAAGGCGGCGTCTTAATGGCACTGAACGGACGATTCCGGCCTCGAGGCACGCAACGATTCATGTAGACAGTGATTTGCTTTTGCGTTAGATTAAGGGCCCCCCAGGAAAGAATTCCCCATGGCAGAGTCTTGACGTCAAAGTGTGTCGTCCCCCAACAGTTCTGCGAGCGACGTATTTACCTCAGTTTCCAGGCGCAGCGCGGCCGCAATGACTGCAACGCGCGGGATTGAAAAGAGCCGGCGATTGTCTGTCTTTGTAACCAACCAGATGTTAGCGAGGACTGCCTCAAAGCGTTCGTCTAAACCCGCACGCAAAAACACCATGAGCCGGCCGGCCACCGACCCGCGCACCATCCTGGTCGTGGATGACGTAGCCGACGTGACTGAAATGATCGCGCTGTTTCTCAAGCATGCCGGCTTTGAGGTAAAGACTGCCAACTCGGCGAACGCCGCGCTGACGCTCGCGCAGCAAACTCAATTCGATCTGATCATTTCCGATATCGGCATGCCTGAGAAGAACGGCTACGACCTGGCAGAGTCTCTGCGGGAACGGTCCGCTTATCGATCCACTCCGATGATCGCGGTCACCGGCTATACCGAGTACGACGACCGCGGCCGCTCGTTGCGCGCCGGCTTCACCGCTCATCTCACCAAGCCGATCAATCCCGCGCAACTACTCAACCTTATCGGCGAACTGTTGGGATAACTCCGAACAGCGGAGCTTGTTTTGACTGGAGCGCAACCGTCTCGGTTGCCGTTATTAGTGGATGCAAGCGAGGACGCTGGCGCTCCAGTCACACGTTCGGGTCATGACGCCATTACGACACCACTCTGCTAACAAGACTCTTGCTTTGTTTTATTTGTTCCGGCATTCTTCCAGGGAACCAAATGGAAGAGATTAGCGAGTCGCCAAACAACACCACGACAAGTCAACGAACCGCTAATTGGTTCAAGTCGGAAGCCGCAATGCGGATGGCGGATCTCGCCGCCGGGGCAATTGCGATCGCGCTGATCTTTTGGTGGCTGCAACATTCGACGTCGGCGATCTGTTGCGGTGACTACGACGGCTATTATCACATCAAGTGGGCCCGCTTGATGTGGGACAACCTGCGCGCCGGCCACTTTCCGCCGGCGTTTCCGTGGCTGCCGCTGACCACGCTAAACCCGCGCAGTTACGTCGATCATCACCTGCTCTATCACATCATCCTGATTCCGTTTACGTGGTTCCGCGACATGCAGACGGGAGCGAAAGTCTCTGCGATTCTATTCGCCAGCCTCGCCGTCTTCTCGTGTTACTGGCTGGTCGTCCGCTACGAAATTCGCTACCGGCTGGTTTGGCTGCTGGCGATTCTCGCCTGTTCGGCGCCGTTCCTGTATCGGATGAACATGGCCAAAGCGCCGCCCTTCGCGATCATATTTCTGATTGCCGGAACCTGTTTTTTATTCGAAAAGAAATTCTGGCCGCTCTTGCCGCTCGCCTTCGTCTTCACGCTGACCTACGACATGTTTGTGCTGCTGCTCATCGCAGTCCTCGTATGGACCATCGTGACCGGCTGGAGCGAAGAACGGTTCGAATGGCGGCCGATGGTCTTTGTGATCTCAGGCATAGTGCTGGGGCTGATCATCAATCCGTACTTCCCGCGCAATCTTTATCTGTTCTATGAACATGCGCGGATGAAGATTACGGCCGGCGATTTCGCCACCAAGGTCGGCCAGGAATGGTATCCCTACGACACCGCCGAGTTCATCGTTAACTGTTACGTGGCGCTCGCGGCGATGCTCGCCGGATACATTGCGTTTGACTTCAGCGATCGCAAACGCGCGCAACGGCCGCTCTACTTTCTAATTTTCTCGACGGTGCTGTTGTTGATGAATGCGCGCTGGAAACGATTTGCCGAGTACTTCCCACCCTTCGCGATTCTGTTCGCCGCCTTCTCGCTGGAAAGTTTTTGGCAGGGCCGCGCGGTCTTCACGCGGCTGCCGCAAGACGTGCTAGCCGATCTACAGCCGTTCCTCGATCGCCAGGACACCGCGGAGGCCGAGAAAGAAAAAAAGAGCGAGAGCAACTGGCAATTGCTGAAGGCGGTGTTCGTCTCAGTGGCGTTGGGAGCGGCACTGTTCGCAAACGTCTATCGCACGTCGAAAGATATTCGCGAAAGCGACCCGCGCGATCATTACGCGAAAGGCGCATTGTGGATGCGCGCCAACGTGCCCGCCGGTGAAATGGTTTTCAATACTGACTGGGACGATTTTCCGCGGCTGCTTTATTACGACCCGACGCACGTCTACACCTCCGGTCTCGATCCTTCTTATCTGCACGAGAAGAATCCGGACCTTTCGGATCTCTTCGTTAAGATTACGACGGGCGAACAGGAAGATCCCGCCCCGCTGATTCGCGATAAGTTCGGCGCGCGTTGGGTGTTCAGCGACAACACCAGCGACCACGACTCGTTTTACGATCGGGCGTTGAGCAGCGGCTGGTTCGATCGCGTCTATGAAGATGCCGACTGCAGCGTGTTGCACATTCGCGATCAAAAAGCCGAACCGCCGGCAGAAGACAAGAAAGACGATAAGGACAAGCCGGGCGACGATGACAATGCGCCGTGACCGGGCGCAGGTGCTTTGGAGATGAAAAGAAAATTCGCGTTAACTTTCGCAATCGTGCTCGTGGCTGCCGCGGGCGCGCTCACGGCCTGTCACCGCGCGGCCTCTGACGACGAAACGCCTGATAATTCAAGCTACCGCCCGCTGGCGACTCCCGCGACCGAGTTTGAACAAAAGTTGAAATTGATGCGCGACGCGCACTTTCAGTACGTTTGGGTATTCACGCGCAAAGATGAAAAGGAATTTACTTCCGAGGATCGCGAACTGCTTCACACCAACGCACCCAAAGTTGTCGATTGGATTGGCATGGACGACAAGAAAAAGTTCTTTGCCGGATCGAACTTTTCCATCGATCCACAGAACCTGGAGACGCTACTGAAGCGGTATAAGATCGAGGACTACTCCGGCAAGTAACTTGGAGTGCGGTGGCACAGCGCAGCGGCGACACCGCTTTGGATTTTCCTGCAGCGCCTTGGTAGCCGGATGATCCAAAGCGCCGTCGCCGCTGCGCTTTGCCGGCGCACTCCAAATCAAATCTCCAGCACGAGTTTCCCAAATTGCGCGCGGTCTTCCATCAACTCGTGAGCTTTCCGCGCTTCTTCCAGAGGCAGCACTCGATCGACCACGGCGCGAATCTGACCCGACTCAATGAACTTCATGGCCGCCAATAAATCAGCTTTCGATCCCATCATCGAACCCAGAATCGTCAAATGCCGGTAGAACACGTGACGCAGATCTGTGCTCGCGTTAAAGCCACTGGTCGCTCCGCAGGTGACTAAGCGTCCGCCTTTCTTAAGAGACAGGATCGACCCCGGCCAGGTGGCCGCGCCCGTGTGTTCGAAGACCACGTCAACGCCGCGTCCGTTTGTCAGCCGCTTAACCTGCCTGGGCCAGGCTTCATCGGAATAATTAATCGTCTCGTTCGCGCCGAGTTCGCGCGCCTTCGCCAACTTTTCCTCCGAACTTGCCGTGGCAATCACGCGCGCGCCGCGCAGCCTGGCAATCTGAATTCCGACCGAGCCGACCCCGCTGCCGGCCGCGTGAATCAAAACATCTTCTCCGGGTTGAACGTTCGCGCGCGTCACCAGCATGTGCCACGCAGTCAAGGTCACCAGCGGCAAGGCGGCAGCTTCGGCCCAACTCAGGTTCTTTGGCTTCGGAATCAAATTCAATCCCGGCACGTCCACCAGTTCCGCATAGCCGCCGTCAAGACGATAGCCGATGATGTCGTATTCATCGCACATGTTGTCATGTCCCGCGAGACATGCGGCGCAATGACCGCACGAAACTCCGGGCTGCACCATTACTTCGTCACCTGCCCTGGCCCAGGTCACCAGTGGGCCGGCCTCGCGCACGACTCCGGCAATGTCATTTCCCAGAATATGCGGAAGCGGAATCGTGATGCCCGGCAAACCGTTGCGCACCCAGACATCGAGATGGTTCAACGCACACGCACGTACCTCGATCAAAACGTGGTCCGCTTTAATTTGGGGATCGGGAACGGTGGCGGACCGCAAAACCTCGGGCCCGCCGTGTTGGTCGAAGATTATGGCTTTCATAGATGCGACAAAGGGCAAAGAGCTAAGGGTGCAATTCCACCGGGGACTCTCTGCCCTTACCTCTTTGCCCTTTGCGTTCGGGCTTACTTATCGACCTGCTTCAATGCCCAGCTTAACTTCATCAATCGCCTGCTTGACCAGGTCCATCGCTTTAGCGCGATGTCCGCCTTTGTCGGCAGTTGCTTTCTCGAGGTTGGTCTGCGCGCTTCGCAGAGCGTCGAGCGCCGCTTGCATGTGCGGCTGATCCGGCGCCGCGTGGTTGTGACGCTTCGCATAGTCGATGCCGGCGGTAACCTGGCCAATTGCCTGACTGACCAGATTGACGGCTTTGCCTCTATGGCCGCCTTTATCGCGCGTGGCCAGTTGTAACTCTCCTCGCGCTCTCTGCAGATCGGTGCGCGCGGCTTCCATGAACGGCTGGTCCGGTGGCAGGGCGTTGGCGACAACAAAGAGACCTAAAACAACTGTGAGGACTCCCCCAATTCGTTTCATCATGATTCGAAGTTCCTTTCTCGTTGTTCGAAAGCGGCTGAAGAGCCGCGCTAAAATTACTACAAGAGAAACGCTCCAGACAATCTCACTTAAATTCGATAACCACCGCTTCGAACCTCGTCCGGCCCACATTTTTGATCGAGTGCGTCACGCCAGCCGGCTCCCAACTGACGTCGTCCTCCTTGACCGGATGCCGCACCGTTTTGCCTTTGGCCGTAACTTCGATTTCCGCGGCAGACATGGTGACATCCAGATACGGCAATTGATGTGTGTGGGTGGCAACAGACTCACCGGGAGCGAGTGACGCGCGATACACGCGAACGCGATCATTTTCCAGCACCGGTTCGCGTCCGGCTGCGCCCGGCATAGTCTGCGTGCCGGCGCCGGCGGGCTTCAGCAGTTCAATGGTCAGATTATGAAAAGCGGTCGGGCCGACATTCATCGCGCGATGAATATAAGTCGCTTTGCTGAATCTCACTTCACCAAACTTCCATTCGACATCGACCGGATCTTTGTCGAGCGTCTCGATGTGAAGTTTCGCCGGCGCCAGCGTAACGACTACGTTGTCGTTGCGATGAGCATGCCACAGCGTCGCATCACCGGCCGGCACGGTGACATCCCAAATTCTCACGAACTCGTTTTCAAACTTCGGATGATGCCGCGGCTCGCCTTTGATTTCGACAGGGTTTTGCGGCGAGTTTGATTGCGAAAGACCTACCAACGGAATTAACAGCAGCGACGCGATTAGCAGAAACTTTTTCAATGTTTGAGACTCCTTTCGAAGTGTTCGTAACCCCCCGGCAAATTAGCCGTGTCGATCAGCGAACGCTTTTGCGTAACGCTCGGCCGGCCAGGACCCCGGTGTATGTTCCATTCTCGACGGCGAGTTTACCGTTGACGATCACGAATTTCATTCCCACCGCCAGGACCTCAGACTGTTCATAAGTCGAGCGATCAGAAACTGTGTTCGGATCGAAAACGATTACGTCGGCGAAGTAACCTTCCCGAATCAACCCGCGTTCGGGAATGCGAAATGTTTCGGCAGTCAGCGCACTACTATTGCGGACAAAGAAAGGCAGCGATATGACTTTGTCCTGCAGCACATACTGGTGCAGTTTCTTCGGGAAGGTGCCGTACTTGCGCGGATGGCCCGTCGATCCATCAGAGCAGGTCATGATGAACTTTTCTTTCATGAAGCGGCGGATGTCCTTTTCATTCATGTTGAATGAAGCTACGCCTGCGCCGCCTGCGTTCTTGATGATTTCGAGCGCGGCTTCGACCGGCGTCTTATTCATCTCCTTGGCGATTTGATTCAGACGTTTCCCTACGTATTGACGATCGCGCGAATCGACAATCAGCAGCGATTCAGCGCCGCCGCGTCGCTTCAGGTTCTGTTCCATCTCTGCGATTAATCGTGGCCTGACCTCGCCATCGTCAATTCGCTTAACCAACTCGCGTTGGCCGCCAATCTCCGCCCAGCGCGGCACCAGCGACGCAGTGAGACTCGAGCCGGATGCTTCGTACGGATACTGGCAGGCAGTCGCCTCGATGCCTTCGCGCCGGGCCTGCTTCATCAAACTGATCGCTTGTTTGCTTTGTCCCCAAACATCCGGCCCGAGCGCTTTGATGTGCGAAATATGGACCGGTATTTTCGCTTCGCGGCCGATGCGAATGGTTTCGTTGATCGCTCCGAGCAGTCCAATCGTGTACGAGCCCTCGTCGCGCATGTGCGTGTCGTAGATGCCGCCCTTCGCGCCCGCGACTTTCGCCAACTCGATTACCTCTTCGGTTTTCGAATAGCTCTGCGGCGCGTAGTACAAACCTGTCGACATGCCGAACGCGCCTTCATCCATCGCGCGCGCGACGTATTGCTTCATCTCTTCAAGCCGCGCCGTCGTTGGCTGCGCGTCAGTGGGACCGAGCACCTTATTGCGAATCGTGCCGAAACCGGCAAGCAACACTCCGTTCGTGCCGATTCCCTGCGTCTCCCATTTACGCAAGGTGTCGCCGACATTCAGCACGCTGCCGCCGTCATTACCCGTGACCACGGTCGTGACGCCTTGCATCAGGTAGGCTTGATTACTCTTCGTCTGTTCGTTAGAGAGATCGCCCAGCGTGTGGGTGTGGCCGTCGATGAATCCGGGCGCGACGATCATGCCGGCGGCATCGACGGTTCGTGCCGTTTCAATCTTTGCTTTGCGCGCGTCGCCGACGAACACGATGCGATCGCCGCGAATGCCGACGTCTGCTCTGCGCGCGCCTTTGCCGGACCCATCAACCAGCTTGCCGTTAACGATCAGGATGTCGACCGCGGTAGCTGAAGCCGGCTGCCCGGCGGCGCGCTGGGTCTCGAGGATGAAACTGACGCCGAGAACGACAAAGCCAAAGATAATCAGCGCGCGAATCGCTTGACGAAGAGCGTTTGCAGTCATTCAGTTTGCTCTATAATCCCCGGGGGTTCGCGCGGGATTATAGTGCAGAAGCCAGAAGTTGCTAACTGAAACCCCGGAGGTCCTCAACATGAAGAATCTGAATTCTCGATCCATCTCTTTGATGGTCGCAATTCTCTTCTACGGTATTTTGCTTGGCGGGATTGTTTACTCACATGTGGTTTTCTTTCCTACGTACCTCTCAGCGTTGCCGAATTCTGCGAGTCTGGTTAACGGACCGTATGCGCTGCACGACGAAAACTTCTGGACGTTGATTCATCCGGTGAACATCCTCGCGCTGTTGGCGGCGTTGTTTTTAAATTGGAAGATCACCACGCGACGAAAATTGATTGCCGTACCGTTGGTGGTATACGTGCTCGCCCTCATTGTGACGTTCATCTATTTCGTCCCCGAACTGCGCGCATTTCACGCCAGCCCAGGCAGTGCCGTCCCAGCCGCCGAGTGGTTCGCGCGCGGCCAGCGTTGGCAACACTTTAGTTGGGTGCGTGGATCGTTGATGGGACTGGCAATGTTCCCGTTGTTGTTGGCGCTGCGCGTGTCAGAACCCGAGGCGGCGGGATTGAGTGGCAACTGAAACGATCCAGCACTGGGCGTATTTAACCGTGCCGATCCTGCGGTCGCTGCAATTGCTTTAAAGCCTGGAAAATTTCCGTGTTAACGCCGGAGGCTACTCGGTCATCGCCTTCAAGCCATCCAGCGCTCCCGCCCAGAATTTCTTCATCCTCGCTCCGGCCTTCGCGTCTTTCAGCTTTGAGTGCTGGGCCACGACCTGGCACTTGCCGGCACCTTTGGGATAAAACGCGGCGACGAGATCGGTGCCGTCATCCCAGGTGATGCGCAGCGTCTTGTTAGCGGTTGATTTGCGCACGGTGAAATTTGCAGGCAGCCATTGCTTCCGCGTTTTTTCGTCGGTCCAGGCTTTGAAGGCTTTGCTGACGGGCGCGGCGATGGTGCGGCTCACGCTCACTTCAAAGCCGCTCGGCTTCTCGCCGACGTCGCGCAGACCGCGCGCTTGTTCGTAAGTCACGGCCACCATCTGCTGCCACCAGGCGCGCACGTCATGCTTATCGCGCAGGTGCGCGACGATCTCCTGATGGGTCATCTTCTTCGCGCCCGCCGCATCGAGGTGCTTGAACCAACGCGACCAGTTCTTGCCGGTCTTGGCCTCGACGGCTTCGTCGCTCATGCGAGGTTTGAAATCTTTCGCCATGTTCGTGTCAGAAGCCCGACCGTAAGGGAGGGCTCGATTAGTGTTCGAGTTTCGTTGAGATCAACTTGCGTGAGTAGCCCTCCCTCACGTTCGGGCTTCGACACGCCTACGCATCCCGATCATACGCAATCTTCAGCCACTTCTTCACTTCGTCATCGATATCTTTCAGCGAAGTTATCTCGAATCGATGTGTGATTCGATCTTTTTTTGCAAAGCCACCGGTGTCAATTAATCGCTTCGGTGTCTTTTTCGTATCACCCAGGGCCAGACCGAAATCGATTCGCGTCTGCGTCGTCGGTTTGATTTGCGCAAACACGTGATTGCGATAAAGCGGCACGATCGTTTGGCACGGACACGCCTTGGTGTCTTTGCCCATCGACAAACCGAGCTTCAACAGCGCCTCATAGATCGGCTTCAGATGTTCTTTCTTTCCCGCGAACATCCCCTCGACGTATTTCTCAGCGACTTTCAAATATTCGTCCGCGTCTTCCGTCTCTCCGGCTTTGCCCAACGATCGCGCCGCCAGCCAGCCTGCATAATTTGTTCCCAGGCGGTGCTGCTCCTTCAGCCAATCACGGCGCGCAGTTTCAGTAGGCGGGCCTTCCTGCTTGATGAACTTGAGCCACTCATCAAGCGTCCGGCCGGTTTTCTGTTTTAGTTCGCCGATCCACTTCTGCGTCATCAGCACGCCGGGATGAACGCCATAGATCGATTTCCTCTTCGTCGCAGTTTTAGGCATCGCTGTCCTCCGGGCAGATTGCGCGACCTCGAGTTGTGCCACCGTCCGCCTCGCGCCGACAACCAGGCAAGCTAGTCGGCTTTTTCCTGGCCCAGGCTGAACCAGTTCCCCGAATTGTCTTTCATCACCGTCGCCGTTCCCCACGATTGCGTCGTGGGCGGTCCCTTGAACTCAACGCCTCTCGACTTGAGTTCTTCGTAAGTCTTATGAATGTCGTCAGTTTCGAAAACGCCGCCACCGAGCACGCCTTTTTCCATCAGCGCTTTCAATTGCGCGGCCGATTCTTCATCCAGAATGTATCCCGGTTTCGGTTCCATCAGGATGATCTCAAATCCTGGTTGGTCGGGAATTTTCATGGTCAGCCAGCGAAAGTCGTCACCGACCATCGCATCCGTATCAACTTCAAAACCGAGTTTATCGCGATAGAACTCTAACGCCTCCTGTTGGTTCCTGACCCAAACCGTCGCGTGTGACATTTTTGTAATCATCGTTGCTCTCCTCCGTGAAAGTCGAGCAGAGCATACAGCGTTCGACGCCGGCCCGCTTCTCGAAAATTGCTGAAATGAGGTCTTCGAGTTTGGAGGCGTCAGTCGCTTACGCCAAGTCCATACATGTTGAGAAAGCAGGTCGGGATTTTGCTTTGCGCCGCGCGCTGTTGCTGGCGATAGTTTACCGGTGCATCGCCGACGCGCTGGCGAAACAAGGTGCTGAACGAGCCGAGGCTTTGGAAACCTACTTCAAAGCAGACATCAGTGACCGTCATTCGTCTGTGTCGCAGCAACTCTTTGGCCTTTTCGATTCGACGATCGATCAGGTACTGGTGTGGCGTGGTCGCAAATTCCTCGCGGAAGAGACGCAGGAAATGATAGCGCGACAAACACGCCTCCTGCGAAATCTCATCGAGGTCGAGCGGCTCGTGAAAATTCTCGTTGATAAAGGCCCGCGCGCGCCAAAGCCGCTCGTGCACCTCGCTTCCGGTTGTGGGTTTGGTCACAGCCATTTGTGCGGAGGATTTTACTGCCGGAGCTGGAAAAACAAAACAATTTTCCAAATCCAACACGCGGGGCACTAGCCCGACCGTAAGGGAGGGCCCACAAAGAGGAGCGCGAATGGAGCTCTCCCTCACGGTCGGGCTAATGCCCCGAACGCGTCGAAGCCGGTTAGAGTAAGGAATCGAATTCGCCGCTCCGAATTACCTGCGCGACCTCTTCGACTTCGCGAGACATCGATCGATCGACGGTTAGCGGCGCGACATAATTTCTAATTAGATCGCGCGCTTGCTTGGCGCCTCGTCCCGGTTGCAGCGGCGCGCGGTATTCCAGGCCCTGGGCCGCTGCGATCAATTCGAGCGCGGTCATCAACTCTGACAACTTAACGATTGCCCGCAGCTTGATCGCACCGGTCATTCCCATCGACACGTGATCTTCCTTGCCGCCGTCGGTGGGAACGTTGTCGATGCTCGCCGGGTGGGCCAAAACCTTCGCTTCATTCAACAGCGAGGCGGCCACGATTTGCAGCATCATGAAACCGGATGCGGATCCCGCATGGGTGGTCAGGAAAGGCGGCAGGCTTTCGTTCGCGTCAGGATTCACCAGGCGATCGATGCGTCGTTCGGTAATGCTCATCAAATCGGTCTGGGCCATCGCCGCGTAATCGAATGCCAGCGCCAGTGGAGCGCCATGGAAATTTCCGCCGGAAAGAACTTCGGCCGTATCGATGAAGACCAGCGGGTTGTCAGTGGCGCTGCCGGTTTCGATCTCCACGATGTCGCGAGCATGCGCGAGCGCGTCGCGCACAGTGCCGTGGACCTGCGGCATGCAACGGAGCGAATACGCGTCCTGCACACGCGGATCGTTTTCCACGTGTGATTCGCGAATCTGGCTGTCGCTAAGCAGCTCGCGCAGGTGCGCAGCAACCTCCGTCTGACCGCGATGTGGACGCGCCGCATGAATGCGCTCATCAAAAGCGACCGGCGTTCCCTTCAATGCTTCGAGCGTCATCGCTCCCGCCACATCCGCCAGGCGCGTGACTCGTTCGGCGCGATGCAGCGCGAGACCGCCAACCGCGGCCATCGCTTGCGTGCCGTTTAGCAAGGCGATGCCCTCTTTCGCTTCGAGCTGCAAGGGTTCGATCTGCGCCTGACGCAGCGCGTCAGCAGTCGCCATTCGCAGCTGATCGAAGTACGCCTCGCCTTCGCCGATCGCGGTCTGGGCCAGATGGGCCAGCGGCGCGAGATCGCCGCTCGCTCCCACCGAACCCTTTTCCGGAATGACCGGCGTCACGCCACGTTCCAGCATCGCGAGCAATTTCTCGATCACAATCGGCCGGCAGCCGCTGTAACCAAGCGCCAGGACATTTGCGCGTAAGAGCACCATGGCCCTGGCCTCTTCAATCGACAGCGGATCGCCTAAACCGCAAGCGTGACTGCGCACCAGATTCAACTGCAATTCGCGCAACGCACCCGGTTCAATGCGGACGTCGGACAGCCTGCCAAAGCCTGTATTCACGCCATAAACGGTGCGACCTTCGGCGACGATTCGCTCGACGACATGACGCGATTTTTCCGCACGTGCGCGCGCAGAAGCCGACAAGGAAACGGTTTCGCGGCGTGCTGCTACGGCAGCAATCTGGGCAAGAGACAGTCTTTGGCCGTCGAGTTCAAGCATGATATTAGAGTGAGCGGTGAGCAGTGCGCAGCGGTTGATTTGCTGCGCATGACTCGCAGCTCACTTCAAGATTCGATCAGGAGTTTCGGAAACGTGAACCTTCCGATCGGGAGTTTGCGTCTTAAATTCTCCGGTGCCCCGCAAGCGGTGGCGCGCGCGCTTGGCGCGGCGAACTGTGGCGCGCGGAACTGATGACGCGGCGCGGGCAAAACTCGAGACGCGCTGCAGCGGATGCAGCGAGAATTGATGCCGCGGCAGGACCTCGCCCGTGGCTTCGCGCAGGCGAATCGTCGACAGCGCAAAAATACAGAGAGTGAAATTGAAAGTCACACCGACGATAATCACGATCGAACCCGGCACCAGTCCGACGGTCGCGCGCGACACAAATTCATCGAGGTTGACCGCCGCTTGCGGATGCAGATAGACCTTCAGATTCCAACTCAAGGCCAGCAACGCAAACAGCCAGATGTAGTTTCGCCGCAGACGACGGCCAATCGCCTCCCACACGCTAATCGTGAAATGCGGCGTCAGCAGATCCGACGCGAGGTGCGAGGCCCACTCCTGATCGCGGGGCACACCGTTGGGCGCCAGCATCTGGGCCAGATAACCGGTTTCGATCACGCGCACACGGCTCGCCCAGATTTCGTAATAACGGTAACGCCGCGCTTCCATCAGCAGAAAGATGGCCACCAGCAGCGAGATGATCGGAATCAAAAAATGCGGATTGGTCGGTGAACTGAATGCAAACGAAAGTGCGCCGGCTACCGTGATCACGGCCCAGTAAGTGGTGTTATCGAGACGACTGCGCCAGGTGTTCGAGCGCTGCACTTCGCCGCGATAAAAGTGGGCCATCGCGGTGTTGAATTCAGCGGGCGACAGCTTTCGCAATGTGTCCGTGGATGCATTCGGCTTGCGATCCGGCACCACCGTGTCATGAATCGAGCCCGACACCGGACGCAACTTTCCGGTAACGCGTTCGCCCTGGGAACTGGGCAACGGTCCGGACGGCGCGCCCGTGCGGAGCGGGACCCGGGTCGTAACTCGAGAATCGTGAATGCCGCTATCGGTTCGCGCTTTATCAGAAAGTCTCTGCGTAGGTTCGGTTCTAATCGCCATTATGGCCCAGGGTACGAGGTGGAGAGCGCTCGTGGATCCTGGCGCAGATAATATCACGGAATAAAGATAATCAGGCCAAAACTTGGTGCTTCGCAGAGATTTTCCAGGCGGCTCGCGAGACTCGACTTCGATCTCGCTGCGAACGAAGGGCCTGCTTGACACTCATTTTTGCGAAACCTATAGTTTCAGTTTCGCTGTTTGAAACAAATGTTGTCTGAGAGTGCAAGCGAGTCGAGTAAAGCGCACGAGTTATGGATGCATGAGGCGCTGCGCGCCGCACGCGAGGCTGGATCGCGAGACGAAGTCCCGATCGGCGCGTGTATCGTGGTGGCCGGCGAGATCGCCGCGGTTACGGGAAATCGGACGCGCACTGATTGCGATCCGACCGCGCACGCCGAGATTATCGCACTGCGCGAGGCGGCGCAGCGGGTTGGCAATTACCGTCTACCGCACGCGACCGTCTATTCCACGATCGAGCCATGCGCCATGTGCGCCGGCGCTTTGATTCAAGCACGCGTGCCGTTGTTGGTTTACGGTGCGCGCGATGAAAAAGCCGGCGCGGTCGACAGTCACTTTGGCATTTGCAACTCAGAGCAACTGAATCATCGCCTGCAGGTGGTTAGCGGCGTCCTCGAATCGGAATGCCGCGAACTGATGCAGGAATTTTTTAGAGCAAGGCGGAAGGATGAGGGATGAAGGATGAAAGCCTGGCGGTTTTAAGCGTCGTTCCTTTCATCCTTCCGCCTTCATCCTTCATCCTTGCTTTCGCGGAGAGGTCGCATAGTGGATTAGTGCACCGGTCTCGAAAACCGGAGTGGGTTAACGCCCACCGTGGGTTCGAATCCCACCCTCTCCGCCACTACAGCAGAGGTTAGAGATCAGAGACTAGAGGCTAGCAAGACCATTCTAACCTCTAGTCTCTGATCTCTAGCCTCTGGGGCTTCATGGAGAGGTGCAAGAGTGGTTGAATTGGCAGCACTGGAAATGCTGTGAACGGGGAACCGTTCCGTGGGTTCGAATCCCACCCTCTCCGCCATTACAGCAGAGGTTAGAGATCAGAGATTAGAGGTTGGCCCGATTGACTGACCTCTAATGTCTGAGCTCTAATCTCTTTCCTAAGCAGAGATCAGAGGTTAGACAAGTGGAGATTAAAGGCCGGAACGATTGACTGACCTCTAGCCTCTGACCTCTCTCCTAAGCAAAGATCAGAGGTTAGACAAGTGGAGATTAGCGACCGGAACGATTGAACTGATCTGCAGCCTCCAGCCTCTGACCCTCTAATCTCTCTTAGGCGGAGGTTAGAAGTTAGATGTTGGGTATCCGATGCCGGGACGATTGACTGACCTCTAGTCTCTAATCTCTGACCTCTAATATCTCCACTTGAGAATCTGGTTGAATTGGATTTTGGAATCTGGCATCTTAACTCTGAATCTGAGATCGGTAGCAGCATGAACCTGGGTGCATTGATGATCAGTAAACGACTCCTTCTAACCGGATCTGCCTGTGCCGTTGCCGCCGTGACGCTGATTCTTTTTGCTCATGATTCCCTCGCGCAGACTCGTCGCAAACCCGCGAAACGCCCTCCGGTTTGCGGCAATCCGAACGTTACCTGCGGTGGAGAAATCACCTTTCAGCCGAACGAGTTGCCGATTAGAATTCCGAAAAACGCGGTTATTTACGACAGCGATCTTTTCTACGCGGTGATCCTGCGGAGCGTGCCGTCACCCGAAGAAAGTTGCGACAACTTCATTCCGGAACCCGAACGTATCGCGGCGCAGATTCTATTCACGCAGAACAAAGTGTTCACTTCCCGTTGCGCCGAACCCGGACAGGTCTCTTATTCAAACACCAGTTCCAAAGCACAATTCATGGCCGTCTATGCCGGCGCCACGCAAGCCGATGCGAATCGGATGTTGGCCAAAGTGCAAGCCACCGGCAAATTTCCCGGCGCCAACATTCGCCGCATGCGCGCAATGATTAACGGCACCTAAAATCCTCCGCAGTTTCCTCTTTTCCCCAAACGAAGATAGAGTCAACATGAAGGGGAAGATATGAACGACGATAAACTTGCTGTTGAAGAAGCGCGCCGCGCCGGCCAACACGAGGCGGTCAAGGCGCAGGTTGAAGGCGAAGTCCACGCCGATATTGCCGAGCATGCAGCGCAGGCGCCGCCGCGCGAAACCGAACGCGTCAACGCCCTGGCGAGT
>DATANL010000827.1:0-3569 GCA_036266295.1 Pyrinomonadaceae bacterium
TAGCCGGTTTGGTTTCCCCGTCAATCCAGAACAGCGTGTCGTCTTCATCCAGGAGCGGAAACGCGCCGCTTTGAAAAGACGCCGACTGCACGCCCGGCGCCGAATTGATTTGGTCGCTGAGATGTCTCAACTTCGCGCGAATCAAATCCGGCT
The DNA here is from genome assembly GCA_036266295.1 of Pyrinomonadaceae bacterium. GTDB lineage: Bacteria > Acidobacteriota > Blastocatellia > Pyrinomonadales > Pyrinomonadaceae > UBA11740. The sequence continues at coordinate 154 of DATANL010000827.1, forward strand.
TCTCGTTTCTGGCTGAAGGAGCCAGGCTTAACTCAAACGTCAGCAGATCATCCGAACGAAATCCCGGATCGATATTCCACAGCGCGCGGATGCTCCGAATCATCAGGCCGCCGCCGATCAACAACACGACTGCCAGTGCCACCTCGACCACAACCAAAATTCCTTGCGCCCGGCTGCGCGTGCCAATGTTGCCGCGGCCGCTTTCCTTTAAGTCGCCGGCGAAGCGCAAATTAGAATTGCGCAAGGCGGGTGCGATGCCGGCGAGAATGCCACTCAAGAACGATAGGCCCAGCGAGAACAGCAACACGCGATAATCAATGCGCACTTCCTGCGCGCGCGGCAGTGTCGTGGGTAGCAGGCTGAGCGCCGCATGCGTCGCCCAGTAAGCCACCAATAAACCCAGCGCGCCTCCGCCGAACGATAGCACCAGACTCTCGGTCAACGATTGGCGCACCAAGGGCCACCAACCGGCGCCCAACGCTGCGCGAATCGCAAACTCGCGTGTTCGGCCTGACGCACGCGCCAGCATCAAGTTGCCGACATTCACGCAGGCAATCATCAGCACAAAGCCGACTGCGCCGAGCAGCATCCAGAGCGTGGCTCCAATCTCGCCGATCACTCTTTGCTTCAGCGGGGCGACATAAGCGCTGTTACCCTTGTTGGTTCCGGGATACATCTCGGCCAGGCTTTGATAGATGCGATTAAGATCCGCGCGTCCCTGCTCGACTGTGACGCCCGGCTTCAGGCGGCCGATGCCGTGCAGGCCCATGCCCGCGCCGCGACGCTTCAGCGCCGGGGCGTCCAACTGCCCGATGGGTACGAACACGTCACCGGTTTGGAAGAACCGGAAGTCGGCGGGCATTACGCCAATCACGTAATACGATTTGTCGTCGAGCGTGATGGTCCGGGTGACGATATTGCGATCTCCCGCGAACTTGCGTTGCCAAAGGTCGTGGCTGATCAAGACCGTCGGCGTCACGCCCGGCTCGTCTTCATGCGAAAGAAATCCGCGGCCGACAATCGGTGTGAGGCCAAACACGGAACAGAAGTCTGCCGACACATAACGTCCATTGACCCGTTCGGGCTCGCCGGCCCCGATCAAACTGAATGCGGCAGAGCGGTAGATCGTCATCGCCGCAAAGGTCTGGTTCTCTTTGCGGAGATCCAAAAAGTTCGGATATGGAATTGCTCCCTGCTCGAAGTTCGGCTTGCTCTGATCGAGCACGACCAATTGCTGTGCTTCAGGGAACGGCAGCGGATTCAACAGCACCCCGTTAACAACGGAGAACAGAGCCGCATTGATCCCGATTCCCAGCGCCAGTGTCATGAGCGCGATCGCTGTGAAGCCGGGACGCCGCAACAGACTGCGAAGCGCAAGGCGGATGTCTCTTAGTAAGTTGTCCATGATCGCTTCCTCTTCGTGCCTGATAGGTCCTCGATGGCTTTTGTTTCCTGGGCCCTTTAGCCGGCGTGGCCGCGATGGCCGTTGGTTTAGTCTTGCCCGGGCGCGACGGCCTGCCGACCGAGGAACGGATGTCTTCGAGCGACTCGTATGCTGCTTCAAGTCTCGAGACCGAAAAAGACTTCATTTGCATGGTGTAGAGTGCCGTGAAGATTGTCGTCAGGCCGCCAATCCCGATCGCCACGATGACAATGACGACCGAGGACAAGCCCGGCCTCTTCACGCTGTCGCGTGGGTCGTAACGCTTATTGCCTGATAAGAACCGCTTCATTAGATCTGTCTACAGTTCACTCGTACCTGAGCGCGATCAGCGGATCGATTTTCGTCGCGCGTCGCGCGGGCAAATAACACGCGGGCAATGCCACGGCGATCAGCGCGACCGCCACACTGATGAAGGTCGGCGCGTCGGTCGGTTTCACGCCGAACAGCAAACTCGTCATCAGACGCGTCAACGCAAGCGAGCCCGCGAGTCCGATTGCCAATCCGGCCAAAACCAATTTCATTCCCTGCATTACAAACAAGCGCAAGACGTCGCTTCGCGCGGCGCCCAAGGCCATCCGCACACCAACTTCGCGCGTTCGTTGCGCCACCGAATAAGCCAGCACGCCGTAAATTCCGATCGTGGCAAGCAGCAGAGCCAAGAGCGCTAATAACGAGAGCAATCCCGTGTTGAGTCGCATCGGCGAAGCCTCGCGCGACAACAGTTCGTCGAACGTCGTCAATTCACTGATTGGCAGATCTTTGTCCAGCGTATGAATCGCGTTGGTGACGGTGGGCGCCAGCACCCTCGCATCTGCAGTCGTGCTGCGCACCGACAGCACCATTGCGCGCGGCGCCGCGCGGCCCAGAGGCGTGTAGATTTTGATCAAAGGCTGCTCGTTAGATCCGTAGATGCCGACTTCTTTCACGATGCCGATGATCTCGTGCGGAGTAGGACTGTCATAACCGATGTGCTTGCCGATTGCGTCGCCGTTGGGCCAGAACTTTCGCGCCAGGCTCTCACTAACTAAGAGCACCGGTTTACCTTCGGCGTCTTCGTCGGGCGTAAACGTGCGGCCGCGCAAGATCGGGATGCGCATCGTGCGGAAATAATCGCGGCTGACAATCGCCCAATCGACATTAATCAACTCGCCGCGTTTGGGTCCGGGATGACCCTCGGCGACGATGTCGGTGGTCCAACCGCTACCGCGTCCCGGCAGTTCAACCGAGATGCAGGCCGATTCAACGCCGGGCAAGGTGGAAACACCGTCGAGTATCTGCTGTTGAAATCGGCCCAGCTCGCCCTTTTCTGTGTGGCGGCTGCGAGCAGAGTTGAGCTCAAACGTGAGAACATTTTGCGCATCGAATCCGACGTTTGAATTTGCCAGACTGATTAGACTTCGAATCAATAACCCCGCGCCGGCGAGCAGGATCGTCGCCAAGGCGACTTCCGCGATCACCAATCCACCGCGCAGACGTTTGCCTTGCCGCTCGCCCGCGCCGGCGTTGTTGTCTTTCAGCGTCTCCTGCAAATCGGGCTTCGAAAAGCGCCACGCCGGAGCCAATCCAAAAATAATTCCACAGGCAATCGACACCGCCAGATTGAAAAACAGCACGCTGTAATCGAGATGAATTTGATCGAGACGCGGGACGACGTCGTGCGCGGCTTTTGCCAGCATGGCCATGCTCCAGCTCGCCACGATCAAGCCGGCGATGCCGCCCAACAACGAGAGCAACAAACTTTCGACGAGCAGCTGGCGAATTACGCGCGCGCGTGTGGCGCCCATAGCCGCGCGGATCGCGAATTCTCTTCGCCGCGTAACAGCGCGAGCCAACATCAGGTTCGCGAGATTTCCACAGGCAATCAGCAACACCAGGCCCACGGCTGCAAAAAGGATCCATAAGGGCGTGCGCACGTTGCCGGTGAGGCGTTGTTGCAACGAGAGCACATTCACCCGGTTCGCGCCGGCGTTTG
>DATANL010000828.1:0-5041 GCA_036266295.1 Pyrinomonadaceae bacterium
ATTGGCGCGGACAAAGCCGGTGACAGACGCCGTCACAAGTGGCGCCTTCCAGGACCACCGTGTCTTTTATTTTTCGTTGGCGCGGAGTCGCTTCGAGGACGATGTTCTCAACCCGATCCTTCACCTTCATTACCTGTCCACAGAAATCAGCCATCGCCGGCGCGAACAGCATCTTTTGATTTTTGCCTTCCGCATCGAGCGTGGTTCTGATTTCCGCCAGCGGCTTCACGCGAACCAGGTCGCCGGGACGAAGATTCAGCGGCGCATGTCCATTGCTGCCGGGCAACGCATTGCCGGTGACGGCCCGCCACGAACGAAGTTTCAGGTGATACGCGAACTTGTTGTAAACCGCGATCAGAAACGCGCGAGTGAATAGCAACGCCGGCACGCGGTTGTATTTGATGTCCCAGAGATATTGACGGGGCTCCCACCAGGGCAGCGGGTTCGACGCATTCACAATCTCGCTCGACTGACAGAAGAATTTGCCGTCGCGCTGGGCCAGTGACACCAGGTCGCCTTCAGTCAGAGTTGGGTTGGCTGACGATGATGCTCGACCGGGTTGCTTCAACCACGCGGTCTTCCAAAAAATCAAACACCCGCGATCACAGCCGTTGTGTGCGGCGCCATCACAACGCACCTCCTCGAGCAACACTGTGTCCGGCATCTCGCGCATGTCGCCATCGTCCACGCAGGTCTTGAAGGCGCGCCGCGAGACCCTAAACTGCTTGCCGCAGTATCCGATCATCTCGGGCATGAACGGCAGGTTATCGAGCGTGCCTTTTTCGTCGAGCGTCGCCAGAATCTCAGCCGCCGAGCGGACTTCAATTAAGTCGCCCGGCATGAGCGAGCCGGAATTGCCGTTTGAGTTCAGGTGTTGAGACATCTTTGATTAACTGGCGCCCCGCGCTGAGGCGATCGCTGGAATCGTGCGTAGCAGGATTTGGACATCGAGACCCAGCGACCAGTGATCGATATATTCGAGATCGAGTTGCATCCACTGTTCGAAGGAAAGATTGCTGCGGCCCGACACCTGCCAGAGACAAGTCAGCCCCGGCTTCACGCTGAAGCGCCGTTTCTGCCACGCCTCTTCCATGCGCGTCGCGTCGCGCACCGACAACGGCCGCGGACCGACAACGCTCATGTCGCCGGCCAAAACGTTCAGCAGTTGCGGCAACTCGTCTATGCTCGTCTTGCGCAGCCAGCGGCCCACGCGCGTGATGCGCGGATCATTTTTGATTTTGAAGATCGGCGTGCCCTGCTTTTCATTCAGGTGCTCGAGTTCTTTCATCCGATCTTCCGCGTCGATTGCCATCGTGCGGAACTTGATCATGCGAAACCGGCGCTTGTTGAAGCCGACCCGTTCCTGAACGAAGAAGACCGGCCCCGGTGAATCCAGCTTGATCGCAATTGCCGTCGCCAATAAGACCGGCCCGGAAACAATCAGCATGACCACCGAGACGAACAAATCCATCAGCCGCTTGGCTTCCGTGCGCCAACTGAACGGCGGCACGCTGCCCAGGGTGACGATGGGCATGCCGTCGAAATCGACCGATTGCGCGCGCGCTAATTTTTGCGGGAACAGGTCCGACAGAATGTGCGCCGTAATTCCCTGCTCTTCCAGCACTCCCACCGCGCATTCGATTTGCGAGTAGTGCGATTTGATCGGCAAGGCGATCGCGACTTCATCAATGACTTCCGTAGACATTAGCGACGGCAGGTCTTCAATGCTGCCGAGGTATTTTGCGCCGTTGGCATATTCGGAATCGCTGTCGACGTAGCCGATGATTTTGTAGCCGAGATCATGGCGCCGGGTGATGTGGGCTGCGAAGGCCTGTCCGCGCGCGCCACCGCCGACGATGAGCAAAGATTTGACGTTATGTCCGCGCTCGCGCAACCACTTCAGGTTGTAACGAAGCGCGATTCTCACACCGGAGACCAGCACAAAGCCGACAAAGCCGAAGCTGGCCACCGTGCGCAAACCAATCGTGGGCCAATGACCAATCGACGCCGCGACCACCAGCGCAACCGAGCAAATCGCGATCGCTCGGGCAATCTCAATTATTTCCCTGGTGCGCGAACCGAGTCGATGCGAGGTGTAAAGGCCCTGCGCCGCAAAGGCGCCGTACCATGACAACACCAGCAGCAGACCGAGCAGCGCGTTCGTGATCTTCACGCGCTCAGACAGGTAATCGACGACAAAGGTCGGACTTGCAGACGGTGAATAACGAAACACGATCACCACGCCGAGCGACAACAGCAGCAGCGACAGGTCATTCAGCTTCAGACAGACATCCGAAATTGTTCCGTTACGAGTAATCATCAATCCCTACCATCGAGGCGCCATGAACGCGGCGATACTAGCGATCCGGACGAACCGCTCGAATTTGGAAATCTTGTCGCGCGGCACATAAACCACGTCGCCGGCCTGCAGCGTCAAATCGTTTTCGAGATCGCTGGTCTTCCTGACGCTTTTCAAATTGAGCAGCTTCACTTCGGCAATCTCGGAATTAATTGCGCGATAGACGACGACCTGTGAAGACTTCGCCGTCTCCTTCATGCCGCCAGCGAGCATGATTGCCTGCAGCGCGGTCACGCGCTCGCGCATCTCCTGTTTGCCGGGCGTGCCCACCTCGCCGGCGACCACAAAATAGGGCCGCTGAAATTCTTTTAGGACGACGGTCGCGACGGGATCCTGCAAGCGAGTGCTTGCCTGCCGCAGGATCGCCTGCTTGGTCTGCTCGACGGTCGAGCCGGCAACTTTCAGATCGCCGGCAATCTCCATCGTGATGTAGCCGTCAGGCTGAACCGTGACTGTTTGATTGAACTCAGGCGAGTAACGGAACTGGACTTCGAGCACGTCGCCCGGCTGCAGGCGATAGCGCTGCTCAGTCACCGTAGTCAGCCGCGGCGGAGTCTGTGTCTGCGCCGCGAGGCAGACGGGAAATGTGACGACGACAACTAGGATTAATAAGTACTTCATGGCACTCCTGGAGCGCCCGCATCTTGCGGGCGGTTCGCGCGCATCCCTGCGCGCCCTCTTCTGGATTACAGCCTTCGGTAAAGCCATTCCGGCACGGGATAGCGCCGCTTCTTCAAGACGAACCCGAGAAACTTGCCGCCGGCAGCTTCGATCATTCGTTGCGCGTTGATTATCTCGTCGCGACGCGACTCTCCGGCATCGACGACGATCACAACTCCGTCCACACTCGAACCGACCATCGCGGCATCAGTCGAATCGGTGACCGAGCCACAGTCGATCAGAATGTTGTCAAAGCTGACTCGCAGCGCATCGACCGCGCCCAGGCCGGTGTCGACTTCTTCACCGTCTTTGGGCACACGCATCAGGAATGATCGGTTGGAGTGATCCTCGCGCCCGTGACGTCGCTTCAATCTCTGTGCGGGCAACATCCACAGGTTGTCGACATTCGTCGGATTACAATTCCACGGCATCTGCAAATAGTCCTCGACGCCGAGCGTTTGCAGCCGCTTTGAATCGATCACCAGCGTGCGGCGGGCGGTGTGACGTGCCAACTCAGCCGCGAACAGTTGCGCGACCTGGCCGGCGCCGTCGCTCGTCGACGCAGATGCGAAGGCGAGCGCGGCTCCCGCGCGCAGGTTGTGGGAACCGTTCTGCAAACTGGCGAGCAACAGTTGCAGGTTATGCTGCTTGTAGCCGTTCTTCTCCATCCGCACAGGCGGCATGGTTGGTTCGGCGGCGACTTGATCTTCGATTTGCATACTTGTCAATTCAGCAACCTGGTTTGGGGCTGTGCTTCGATCCCATTTCCCGCCCGCATGTTGCGCAAGAGAATCCGTTTGCTGTTCTCAGGCACGGTCGCCAGCACCAGGGCTCCGGTGAGTGCTTCAAGTTGTCCCGGCGTATTGACCGCGTCGCTCAACAATTCGGCCGAGAAGACGCTGCCTAAGCTAAGAAAACCGGCCAGCACCAGGCCCAACATCAAATTAAGAGGGCGATTCGGGGACGAAGGAAGTTGCGGCACCGTGGCAGCTTCCGCGATCGAAACGTTCGTTATCTTCTGCCGATCCAATTCGTCGGCAATCCGCGTTTCTTCACGCTTCTTGGCGTAGAGCTGATAGTTATCTTCAGCTTCCTTCTTCTGACGTTGCAGATCGTCGTGCCGCGTCGTGTCAGCTTCGAGCTTCTTCAACGCCGCGTCATACTGCTGCAACTGGCCGGCGAGGGTATCGCGCCGCGCCTTCGCGCCGGCTTGATCCAGTCGCGCGCGCGACAATTCCGTTTCCAGCGTTTGTCGCAAGGGATTGAGATCAGTCGCTTCTTCGACGGAAGTCTTTCCTTCGGCCTTTGATAATGCCTCCTGGGTCGTCTTGATCTGCGAATCGACTTCGCGCACCAGCCGATCATCGGGTCGATACTTGGTAAGCAACTGAGTTCGCTTGTTCTGCAGCTCGACAATCATCGTGTTGAGGCGCTCGGCGGAATATTGATTCGGCAGCTGGCGGCTCTGCGTGACGATCCGCTTCGGAATCGCGGCCAGCTGTTGCTCGACTCGCGCGATGCGATCCGTCGCTTCACTCACCGCCGCTTCAGCGTCGAGCATCTTCGTCTTCGCTTCCGCTGTCTTGACCAACGTCAGTTCCTTCTGCTGACTGAGGATGACCAGATTGTTCTGCTGCTGAAAAGTACTGAGGTTCTGTTCCGACTCCTTCAGTTGCGCTTCGTATTCCTCAGCCTTGTCCTTGAAGAAATCGGAGGCGCCGGCCGGGTGGTTGAGTTTCAGATGTTTTTCCAGATACAGGTCGCCGAGTTTCTTTAGCACCGCCGCCGTCATCTGCGGAGAACCCGACGAGTAGCCGACGGTGATGATGTTCGCCTTGCGGACCGGGGTGATGTTCAGGTCTTTGGTTAATCGATTGACCGCTTGCTCGACACGCTCAGCCTCAGGCGCGGTGCGCCCAAAAAGGCCGGATTCGTTTTTGGCCAGGCCGGTGTCGTTCACGACTTGCGTGAGCAGGTCCTTGCTGGTCAGCAGCTCGATTTCGGAATTGATTTGGTTCTCGC
>DATANL010000829.1:0-5466 GCA_036266295.1 Pyrinomonadaceae bacterium
ATCCGTCGATCAGCGAATAGCTGCCAGTGCCGATCACCGCGCCCATCGTCGGTGTGCCAATCGTCTTGCCGAGTCCCAGCGCTTTGAATCCGGCCGGGAACATTTCGGCGTTCGAAGCCGAGCGCCAGTTCTGGAGCACGACCTTCGGTCCGAAGTAACCAGCGAATGGCCGGCCCGAAGCTTCGACGCCGCGCGGTACCCAGACCTGATAATTGCGTTGGACCAGAATCGCGAGCAACTCCTGTTCGATGTTGCCGCCGCCATTCCAACGCTGATCGATGATCAGAGCTTCCTTGTTGCGGAACTCGCGAATTTCTTTTTCGAATTTTCGCAACGAAGGTTGATCCATGGCGCGGATGTGCAGGTAACCAATGCGGCCACCCGAAGCTTGATCGACTTGTTGACGGCGTTCCTTGACCCAACGCTCGTAACGCAACGTTGAATAAGCCTGGCCATTGATCGTTTCGATCCGGGCTTTCCATGCGCCATCAGCAGTCGGTTTGTTGTTGAAGGTGACTTCGACTTTGCGATTGAGTCGATCGTTCAGCAGTTCCCAATATTCATCGCCGGCTTTCACTTCCTTGCCGCCAATCGCGATCAGATAATCACCGACATTGACCTTGACCCAGTCTTTATCGGCCGGGCCGCCTTCGTAAACATACGAGACTTTGTAGCGTCCCGTCGCTTTGTCCGGTTCGAGATCGACGCCGAGATTGCCGGTCGAAACTCCGGCGCCACCGCGACCACCCGGGGGCGGTGCCGAGCCGGTGTGCGAGGCATTCAACTCACCGATCATTTCGTTGACGATGTTCAGCAACTCCTGGCGATCGCCGACGTCCTTCACCAGCGGTTCATACTTCGCCTTGGCCGCGTCCCAATCCATGCCGTGCATGTTGGGATCGTAGAAGCGGTACTTCATGGTGCGCCACGCATCGCCAAACATTTCGGCCCATTCAGCCGAACGATTGACCTTGACGCGCAGGTTGAAGCTGATGCGACGACGTGCTGCTTCAGGGCCACCCGTCGCGCCGGCTGGACGTGCGGCGGTTGCCGCGCCTGCTGCGCCGCCGCCGAGCGCTACTGAATAAATTCCGTCGCGTTCGCGGAAGAAAAGCGTCCGCCCATCGCGCGAGATGTTGAGATCGCCGAGGCCGCCGCCGAAACCGCCGCCGCCACCGGGACCGCCGCCACCCTCGCCTTGCGGGGGCGCGCCCGTGGTAATGCGAGTAAGACGCCGGCCGTCATCCTGAATTGAATAGATGACGGGCGTCGCGCCCGTGTTATTCGGTTCAGAACTGACAAAGACGATCGTGCGGCTGTCGGGAGCGATAGCGTAATTGCCAACCGGGAAAGGCATGCGCGTGACTTGTCGCGTGCGATGCTTCAGGCCGGACCAATCCATTTTGGTTTCGTGCGGCGGACGAGGACCAGCCGGACGTCGCGCCGGGGCGCCTTCGGCATCGGCCGCGGGTTGCGCATTCTCGGCCTCAGGCCGATCTTCCGCGTCGTCCGGATCGTGATCCAACTTTTCGAGACCAACCGAATAAAGTTGTACCGACGCATTACCGAAACCACCACCGCCGCCGCCGATTGCCTCGCTGCGGACAAAGAAAAGCTTGCGCCCGTCGGGAGAGAACCGCGGTCCGCGGTCGTCGTAAGAATCAAACGTCAACTTGTGCGGCATTTTCTCTTGTCCCGACGACGCCAGGACGTAAACGTCCGAGGTGCGGGTTTCATCGGCTTTCGAATAGGCCAACCATTTACCGTCGGGCGACCATTCAGGTGCTGAGATGTTGCCGTAACGCGACGAATCGAGTTCCGTTATCTGCTTCGTGCCAACATTTACTTTGCGTAGCTTGTCATCGGAAGACGTGAAAGCAATTTCTTTCGAATCAGGCGACCAGCGATAACCATTCTTCAGCGCATCAATGTTGGTTAAGCTCAGCGGCTCAGCAGCGCCGTCAACCGGCACCACGTACAGTTCCTCACGGCCGCTTCGATCTGAAATAAACGCGACCCATTTGCCGTCCGGCGAATACTCGACATTGACGTCGCGGGCCGGACTGTCGGTGAGTTGTTTGATGTCGCCTTCTTCAACCGGCATGGTGAAGAGTTCGCCGTGCGTTGACACTACGAGACGGCGAGCATTCGGCGCGAGATCGTAATCGTCTGCCGTCGAAGCAAAGGAAAGCGTTTCGCTGTCGTTCTCTTCAGTTTCAGCATCGATGTCGAGTTTGATTGGCGTCGCCCGCTTGGTCGCGGTATCTAATTTCCAAACGCCAAAGTCGTGCTCGAAAACTATGGTGCGGCCATCGGCGCTGATTGATGGGAAGCGCACGTCACCGGTCTTAAAGGTGGTGACCTTTTCGGCCTTGCCGCCGTTCTCGCCGATGCGCCAGATGTTCGTGAGCCCGCCGCCGTCGCGATCGCTGACGAAATAGATTCCATCCCTGGCCCACATCGGCCATGAATCGAGACCGTCAAAATCAGTTACCTGCGTGAACTTCTTTGCCGAGATATCTTCGATCCAAACGTCAGTGGCGTACGCGCCGCGATAATACTTGCGCCAGTAAACCTGGCCCTTCGGGTTGTAAGCGATGCGCTTACCGTCCGGAGAGAAGCTGGCCGCGTTGCCCATGTCCGGGCCGGCGCGCCAGGGCATGCCGCCATTGACGCTGACCACGTAAAGCAGCCCCATGAAGTCTTCGCCGCGCTGGCTGCTGAACAGCACGCCGGTGCCGTCAGGCGTCCAGCCAAGGACCGTGTCGTCCGCCGAGTGATGCGTCAACTGCCTGGCCATACCGCCACTCGCCGGCATGATGAAGACGTCCAGGTTGCCGTTGCGATCGCTCGAAAAGGCAATCCATTTTCCATCCGGCGAAAACCGCGGATAAGCATCGCGGGCTTTATTTACGGTCAGACGCTGAACGTTTTGACCATTTTCATCGGCGGTCCAGATGTCGCCGAGATAAGTGAACGCGATGCGTCCGTTCGAGTAACTCGGATAACGAACCAGCTTCGCTTCGCGCGCAAACACGAGCGAACCGGTGAACAGAATTAGAACTATCGCAAGCGGGTAGAGTTTCTTCATGACTGTCTCCTTGGAGTCTTGGAGCGCCGACATCCCTGTCGGCGGTTCGCGGGCATCCTGCCCGCACTGATCAGCGGCGAGCTAATACCCGCCGAGACTATCAAATCGGGAAAACGCGATTTTCGACTTTGAATGAATACGAATAGATAAGATCGTTATAACGCCCCGACGCTAGCCGTGGTTACGTCGAGATTATTTCGGGAGCGGATTGTACCACGGGTCCGCGTCGAAGAAGTACCAGACGGGGATTGGGGATGTGTCCCTTTGCGAAAGTAGCAACCCGGAGGGTTGCGAGATAGTTAGCCGGTGGTTGGAGCGCAGCGAAAACCACCGGTACCGAGTGATCCCGACGCGCACCCTGAAAGGGTGCCAGACATCGCTTCTAGAATCTTGCACCCCCTCAGGGTCCGTTCTTATTTCAATGCTTTCCGGTGGTCTTCGCTGCGCTCCGACCACCGGCTCCTATTTCGCAGCCCTTCGGGCTGCCTGCGTACTAAGCCGGTGGCTACCGCTCGCGGTTCTGACACATTTTATTGACACCCAATGTTATGCGTCGATATAGTTCGCCTGCCAGCGGTTCGGTTCCCCCATCAATACCTGTCCCCGTTACCGGTTGAGGTCTCACAATGAATTGCTTTGTGCTGAGAGCTGCCGCCACTCTTCTCGTTTTCATGCTGGCCAGCGCGGTCCAAAGCCAGACGCCCCGGCCGAAGGATACCTGGACTAAAGTAACTTCCAAGAACTTCACCTTAGTCGGCAACGCCAGCGAGAAAGAGATTCGCCAGGTCGGCACGCAGCTGGAGCAATTCCGCGAAGTCTTTACCAAGTTATTGTCGCTGGCCAAATTCGATTCGCCGATTCCCACTACGGTCATCGTGTTCAAGAGCATGAGCTCTTACAAGCCTTTCAATCCGAAGAGCTACTACGCTTATTTTCAAAAAGGCCCGGACGTGAACTATGTGACGCTCACGGCAGACGCGCGCAAAACTGCGTTCGCCGTCATTTACCACGAGTACGTTCACATCATGCTCAACAACACGGCCGGAAACGTGCCGGTCTGGTTCCACGAAGGCCTGGCCGAGTACTACAGCACCTTTCTGATCGAAGACAATCGTATTGTTCACGTCGGCGAATTGATTGAAGGCCACCTGCAGACGCTGCGCCAGGGAAAACTTTTTCCACTGGCCAAGCTGTTTGCCGTAGACCATGACTCGCCCGACTATAACGAACGCGACAAAAATGGAATGTTCTATGCCGAGGCGTGGGCGCTGGTGCACTATCTGATGTTGGGCAATAGTGGTCAGCGGGTTGATCAACTGGGAAAGTATCTCGAGTTAATTGCCGCGCACACCAAAATCGAGGAGGCCTTCAAACTCGCGTTTAAGATTGAAATGTCAACGCTGGAAAAGGAACTCAAGCGGTACATCGAGAGTGATACGTTTCACATGCAGTTTGCGACCTTTCACAAGAAGCTTGAATTCGACAAAGAATTCACGGCGTCACCGCTGACCGAGGCGGAAGGCGAAGCCTATCTGGGTGACCTGGCGCTTCATATCAATGATTTGGCCGCGGCCGAAACGCATCTGCAACAGGCACTCGCGCTCGATCCAAAACTGAATCGCGCGCAGACCTCACTCGGCATGGTGCGCGTCCGGCAGGACCGCTTCACTGAGGCGCAGAAGGCCCTGGCCCAGGCGGTGACCGATCCAGCCAGTAATTATCTGACGCATTACTATTACGCGTATGCCCTGAGTAAAGAGGGCGAGGGGGCCATGGGCACGGTCAACAGTTATCCGCCTGAGACGATAAAGATCATGCGGGCGGAATTAAGACGCGCGATAGAGTTGAATCCTGCCTATCCCGAGTCGTATTACCTTTTGGCTTTCGTGCACATCGTTGCGGGCGAGCAGATGGATGAAGCCGCCGAGTTGATGAACAAGGCCATCAAGCTTTCACCGGGCCGGCAGGATCTGTTGATGGAGTTGGGCCAACTTTATTTGCGTCTGGAAAAATTTGACCTGGCGATTCAAACCTTGCAGCCTTTGCGCGAGTCTCAGGATAGCTCGCTGAAGAAACAAGCAGACGTTCTGATTCAATCGATTGAGCGGCTACAAAGACTGGCAGCGGAACGCAACGCAGCTGCCCAGGCGAAACCTTCGGACGGGACTGCCGCACCAAACCGCGAAGGCGCAACGTCACTTAAGAATGATGAGAAACAGCCACCGCCGCGCTCGGAATCTGATGAGATATTTGAGAATCTGCGTTCATTAGGTGCGGGTGAACAAAGGCTCCAGGGCACCTTCATGAAGCTCGATTGCGACAACAAGGGAGTTGCCTATTTGACCGTTCAAGCGAGCAATGGGGTCCACCGCATT
>DATANL010000830.1:0-6142 GCA_036266295.1 Pyrinomonadaceae bacterium
CATCATCTGCAAATCACCGACAATTACATCACCGGCACGCGTTTGCGCATACGTAAGGTGCGCGATCCGCGGACCAACAAATGGGTCGTGAAGTTCACCCAGAAGTTCGCGCCGGATCCACATGACTTGTCCCGGACGATCATTACGAACCTTTATTTGAATGCGACCGAGGCTGAGACGCTTTCGATTTTTGCGGCGAACGAAATTCGCAAGAACCGTTATTACTATGATTTCGAGGGCCGCCGCTTTTCGGTCGATATGTTCCTGGGCGATCTGTTTGGGTTGGTATTGGCGGAAATCAGCTTCGACGCGGATGAAGAATTGGATCGTTTTGCGACGCCTTCATTTGCGATCGCCGACGTGACGAACATTGAAATGTTTTCCGGCGGCAGACTCAGCGAATTGAAATACGAAGATGTCAGGAAAGAGATCGTGCAGAGCGGTTTGCTCAAAGCCAGGCCGGCGATGTAGCACAAATTTGTTAATTTGCGTGAGTCCACTAAGACGCAAGTTGACAACTTTCGCTACCAGTCAGGGAAATCGTGAAAATTAGATTAACCGTAATTATTAGCGTGCTCATCGCGACAGTCATCTCGACCGCGTGTCGCAAACAGACCAGCGTCCAGCAGCCTTCGGTATCACCGGCGCCGGTAGCCCAGGACGCGCCGGTTGGCGGCGTTACCCAGGTGGGCGACAAATATTTTTTCCGTGGCACCATCGCGAATCTCTCGATCGAAATGCAATTGCTCCGCGATGGCGAGCGCCTGACCGGAACTTATTTCTATCCACGAATCGGCAAGAACATTACGCTCACGGGAACGGTCGACAAAGACAACAACGTCATGCTCAACGAAGCGGACGACTCGGGCAAGCAAACCGGCGTCTTCAAAGGCAAATGGCAGACAGCCGCAGACTCGCCCGATCCCTCGATTTATGAAATCGAAGGCAAGTGGTCAAAGCCCGATGGCTCGAAAGCCACCGAGTTCATCGTGACGCAGCAGCCTTATGAGTTCACCGGCAACGTGCAAGTCACTTCCAAAGTCATCAAGGATGCCAACAAGCAGAAGCTTTACAGCGTGAACGCCGAGTATCCGCAAATCGACGGGGACGCACGCTTCGACGGCTTCAACAAGGAAGCCCGCGCGCTGATCAGCAAAGACGTCGCGGCCTTCAAGACCTCAGAGACCACCGGCGCCGCGGCCGGGCCGAGCGATTTCCCGGGCGAGAACCAAACCTCGACGCTCGACGCCGGCTACGATTTTCATCTGGCCAACGACAGTTTGATCAGCGTCGCTTTCACTGAAGGAACTTATTCGCGCGGCGCCGCGCACGGCAATTCGCTGACGGCGGTGATTAATTATGATGTGAAGAACGGCAAGAAACTCGCGCTCGCCGATCTGTTCAAAGACAAATCGAAATATCTGAGCGTGATTGCGGCGTACTGCCAGAAGGAGTTGAAGGACCGGGCGAAGAAGCCGGATGCGATGGTGCTTGAAGAGTTGATTGAAACCGGCGCCGGACCGAGGGCGGATAACTATCGCGCCTGGAACATTACGAAGAAGGGTCTGTGGATCACCTTCGATCCGTACCAGGTGGCGGCCTACGCCGCCGGCCCGCAATACATCCTCGTGCCTTATTCGGTCCTGAAGGACATCATCAAACCTGACGGCCCAATCGCGACTTACGCAAGCCAATGAATCGGACGATCGGAGTAATAATCGTCATGGCCGGAGCGATCCTGATCGGCCTGGGTTTCCTGGTTTATGCGGGCGCGTTTCGGTGGTTTGGTAAGTTGCCGGGCGATATCAGCTACAAAGGTGACAACCTGCAAGTTTATGTGCCCGTCATTTCGATGCTGATCGTCTCGCTGGTGCTGAGCCTGCTTTTCTATCTGCTGCGCCGGTTCTTTTGAGCGACCAACATGCGGTATGCCTCGTCGCGTTTAAGCCCGAGTTCCCGCGCCGCCTTTTTCAAAGCCGCCTTTTCATCGAGCCCTTCGCGTTGAAGCTGGCCCAGCCTTTCGACGAAATTGGTTTCCGGCGAGTCGAGCTTTTCCTGCTCGCGTTCTGCGGCCGATCCGGCGCCCGCAATCATCAAAACAATTTCGCCGCGCACTTTCGCCGGGTCCGCAAACGTTTCGCTCAACTGGCCCAGCGTGCCGCGCGCAAACTCTTCATGAAGTTTGGTCAACTCGCGTCCGACGACGGCGCGGCGGTTTCCCAAAACTGCGCGCGCGTCTCTGAGGGTCGCGGCGATGCGGTGCGGCGCTTCATAGAAAATCAGCGTGGCGTTCAGCGCGCCTAGTTCTTCAAGTTTTCCCTTGCGCGCGGCCGAACGCGGCGGCAGAAAGCCGGCGAACAAGAATTGATCTGAAGCCAATCCCGACGCCGACAACGCGGTAACAAACGCCGCAGCGCCTGGAACCGGCACGACGGCGATGCCTTTTTCGATCGCGGCGTTGACGATTCGAAAGCCCGGGTCGCTGATGAGCGGCGTGCCGGCATCCGAGACGAGCGCGACATCTTTGCCGGCCGACAGGGCTTCGCATAATTCAGCCGCACGTTCCGTTTCGTTGTGCTCGTGATAGCTGATCGTGTTCGCGTCGACGCCGAAATGATTCAAAAGCTTGCGCGTGTGACGAGTGTCTTCACAGGCAATCACGTCCACGTCGCGCAGAATTCGCAGCGCACGCTGAGTGATGTCTTCGAGATTTCCGATCGGAGTCGCAACAATGTAGAGCGTGCCCGTCATGGCAGCGCATTGTAGCGCAAGCCGGCAGCTCGCGTGCTGTCCGAGGCGCGCGAGTCTTGCCAACTGGCGCTACCTCGGACAAAGCAAAAAGCCCCGCGAGTTAACCGCGAGGCTTCCGCCATTTTCATCGCTGTCGTTTAGCAGCGGGACTTGTCCCGCTCGCGTGGCGCACAAGTGCGCCCTCTAAACGATCGGATAGTAGTGAGTGTCGGATGTTAGTAAGGCACACTCAAACCATACGCATCAGCAATTCGATGCAGATTCGATCTGATCTCTGCCAGATCTGCGTCGACACTGGTCCGGCCGGTCCTTAGCCGTAAGTACCGATCGAGCTGCACGCCCTGGTTCAATACGTTGCGCGCTTCGTCAACACTGCTTTCGAGCGCAAAGCCGCCCCGCGAACTTGATCGCAGGTCTCTCACGGCGCGTCGAAAATCACGCACCTGGTCCACCGCCTCGTTGTCGACACTTCGAAACGAGAGCAGTCCGCCGAGCACGCGACGCTCGCTGCCGCGGTTTAAGTCGCCCTGCAACCGCGCACTCGCGTTGTCCAGGCGGGCAATCGCGTCACGCACGTCGCGGCGATTCGAACGGTCATAGTCATAACGATTGTAAATCTGAGCTGAGGCAATCGCAGGCGCCGCCACGATCAGGAGCGCTCCCGTCAGCAAGGCTCGAATAAGAATATTGTTTTTCATAGTTCTACCTCCTCAATTGAATTGGTACGAAAGATGACAGCGAGTTGCGCGCCGGAACTTCTGAAACAGCAGCAGGATCGGAATTCTTAAGAGTTATGCAAGAAAGAGGGAAGCCATTCTCAAGATTGCGTGAACATCGAAAAGTGACGACGCAATGTTGACGCGGTCAATAAGGATCGACTGCCCGCTTTTACCACACACCATTGGGGCGATCCCTTTTCAGTGGTGACCAGGATTAGTTCGTCGTCGTACCGCGCCTGGCCCAGGTGTTTGATGTTGGCACACGCCAGTCCATTTCCGCGCACGACGCCGTCGCGCGGCGCACGCGGCCAGCCGCTTTCGATCGTCAAAGAGCGCACGCCGCGGCGTAGAACCAATGCGGTTCCGACCATGGTTGCGGCCCCGCGCGTGAAGCGATGCTCTTCGCTACGTTCAATCTCGATCGTCCCGCCTTTACGGTTCGCGTCAGCCGCCAACGCGAAGACGGCATCGAGCAACCAATCGGTAGCGGCGCGCCGCAAAAGATCATTGCGCCGGCGCAGATCAAGATAGCGCGCAATGTCCGCGCGGCCCGACCCCTGTGCGCGTTGCGTCGCTTGCGCGAGGGCGAGTTCCCAGGCTTCATCGAGTTCAGTCATTCATCGGCGGCAAGCAACAAATATGATGAAGATCGCCAAGCCGCAATCTGCCTTTTCCGGTTGCTCTGGTGAAGATGTTATCATGCCGAACCAAACAACTCTCCAGACTCATGATGGAATTGCGGTCGCTCAGGAAGTGGTAAGAATGACGACATACTTCCCGGCTTCCGGAGATGACAGCGAACAGATGCGCTCACCTTTTCATAACCGACGTGCGTTAGTTGTTGCGACTATGCTGGTGGTGTTGTGCGCCGTGTTGACGGCGCGTTCGCACGCCGGCGCGCAGGAAACGCGTCTCGCGAAGCGGGCGGGACACATTAACGATTTTGCCGAGGTGCTGGATGCGCCCACCAAAGAGCGACTCGAGGCGGTCCTCGAGAAACTGAAAGATAAGACGCACTTCGATTTTGTCGTCGCGACGATCAAGACTGCGGGCAAAGACGATCTTTACGATTATTCGCTGGCGGTCGCGAATGATTGGAAAGTCGGCGCGCCTGCCAGCTCTGATAAGAGCTTGTTGATCGTCATCGCTGCCGATAACGGCAGATTCTTCAGTCAGGTTACGCGCGGCGCTCGCATCTATCTGCCTGAAGGTCTGGTTGGCGAAATGGGCCAGCGCATCCGCGAGAAGATCGGCAACGGCGGATACAGCACGGCGCTCATGACCGGCGTGCGCGTATTCATCGACAGGCTTGGCGAAATCCACAATTTCGATTTTGCTGCGCTCGATGTGCAGCGCGGCGAAGATATTGCCCAGGCGCAAAGACCGCGCACGGTGCAGAGCCCGGTCGCTGAACCGAGTGCGAATCCGCGGCCGACGCCGGCGGCCACGGAGACCGTCAAGGCTGAGCCAACAGCGACGCCGACGCCCGCGATTGAAGCCCGAACCGAAGCAAGCGCAACCGTAACTCCGTCGGTCCAGTCCACACCAACTCCGGAACCGTCAGTCACCGCGAGTGCGGTTCCCGTGGCAACGTCATCTCCGTCCGCGGCACCGGTCCAGACTCCGTCACCGGTGGAATCACCTTCGGCGACCGCCGCGTCGTCGAGTTCGCCCGCCCGGACGCCATCGCCGGTTGAATCTCCATCGCAGACTCCGACTGAATCGGTGACGTCGCAATCAAACGGCGCCGCTTCACCGGAAGCGACGAAACAAACGCCGGCGGTTGCCAGGAATACGCCCAGGACGCTGAAGACCGGAGCGCCGGAGCGCAAGCCTGCTGCGGCTGCGCCGATGAGCCCGGAAGACGAATTAGAGCAAGTCGAGTTGACGCAGACTCTGCCTGCTGAAAAACGGATCGACGTGTTGAAGGATTGGATCGCGACCCATTCGACGTCGACGGCTTTGCCGCGCGCAAAGGAACTGCTGGTCGTCGCTCACGCGCAGTTTGCGGGCCAGCGAATGCAAGCCGGTGAATTAGAGAAAGGACTGGCCCAGTTTCGACACGCGGTGGCGGACGCGACGGTCGACATGCCGGATCGTCTTTTTACCGAAGTGCTGGTGCGAATTCCAATAAGTCTTTACTCGAGTGGTCAACGCGATGCGGCCTTCGAGATCGCGCATTCACTTGAGCCGTTGGCGAAATCGAATGGCCGACGGCTGGCAGCGTTGTCTGAGTTTTATCTGTCGATTGAAAACGCCGCCGACGCAAATCGGCTGGCTGAGTTGGCAGTGCAAATGTCGCCCGACGTCGCCGCCGCGCACCAGGCCCTGGCCGCGGCGCGACATATCGATTTGCGTCTGGACGATGCGGAAAGCGAGTACGCGAAAGCATTGGCGCTCGATCCGAAATCCAATGCGACTCGAATTGCGCTCGCCGATTTGAAACGGGCGAGCGGCAAGAACGAAGAGGCCCTCGCGCTCTATCGCGAACTGCTGGCGGCCGACGCCAGGAGTAATCGCGCGCGCGCGGGATTGATTCTGTCGCTGCTGGAACTCGGCAAGAAGGACGAGGGCGAGGCGGAACTCAATAAGGCGCTGCAAGACAAAGATCAATCGCACAACCTGCCGTTGCTGGTGGGCGCGGCCTATTGGTTCATGGCCCACAACAATCC
>DATANL010000831.1:0-3139 GCA_036266295.1 Pyrinomonadaceae bacterium
CCACGGAATAACCGCTCTTCTCGCAACTATCCATCAACGCGCAGCTCCGCGAATGACCCTTGGCCCGCGGGCCCAGATCCTTGGCCGACTCGGCGCACGCATTGTCGATGAGATAGCCGGTAATCGTCACCGGTTTCGAACTTTGCGCGTAAACGATCGCCGCCAAAGCAGTCAACACACCAATCGCTAAAATTTTTCGATTCATAATTATCCTTCCTGTATGGCAGGTCTTGTGCCTGCCCGTTCTTTTCGATTCGGCCCGCTCTTATCAGACAGCGGGCAGGGACAAGCCCTGCCCCTACAATTATTCTGACTCCCTGCCTTTCGCCGGTCGCATGTGCGGGAACAATATCACATCGCGGATCGAATGCTTGTTCGCCAGCAGCATCACCAGGCGATCGATGCCGACGCCAATTCCCGCCGCCGGCGGCATCCCGTATGAAAGCGCGCGAATGTAATCTTCATCCATCACCATCGCCTCTTCATCGCCACGCTCGCGCTGCTGCACCTGGTCCTTGAAGCGCTGATACTGCTCTTCCGGATCGTTAAGTTCCGAGAAGCCGTTGGCTGACTCAAGCGCGCCGACAAAGTATTCGAAGCGTTCGGCGACTGAAGGATCGGTCGGTGATGCTTTGGAAAGAGGCGAAACCGGCTTTGGAAAATCAGTGATGAAGGTTGGCTGAATCAAGTGGGGCTCAGCGAACTCTTCGAAGAGTTCAATTATCCGGCGGGGATCTTCGTCAACCGCGACCGGCTTGGCGCCATGCTTCGCGATCGCGTCCCTCATGGTGATGCGCTCAAACCGCGGTGCGAAATCAATCTCTTGGTCACCGTATCGAATCGTCGTGCCACCCGTAGCGGCCTCAACGACCGCCCGCATCATCTCTTCATGCAAATCCATCATCTGATTCACATCGGCGTACGCCCAGTAATACTCGAGCATCGTGAATTCAGGATTGTGCTTGGTCGAGATTCCTTCGTTGCGGAAGTTGCGATTCAGCTCATAGACTTTTTCAAACCCGCCAACCGTCAGCCGCTTCAGATAAAGTTCGGGCGCGATGCGCGCGTAGAGCGGTATGCCGAGCGCGTTGTGATAAGTCGAAAACGGTTTGGCCGCCGCGCCCGTCGCCAGCGGCGTCAGCATCGGCGTCTCGACTTCAACATAGCCGCGCTCGTCGAGAAAGCGTCGAATCTCGCGCAAAACCTTCGCGCGCATCTCGAACACTTCGCGCGGGCTCATTTGTTTCGGCCCCGGCTCCTGACTCCCGGCTCCCGCCTCCAGCTTCAAACTTCCCGCAATCAAGTCCGCGTAACGCTGTCGCTGGCGAATCTCCGGGTCATTGATGCCGTGCATCTTGTCGGGCATCGGCAACAGAGCCTTAGCCAGGAATTGCACCTTCTCAACGTGCACCGATAGTTCGCCGGTCTTTGTAACGAACAGGAAACCTTCGACGCCGATGAAGTCGCCGTGATCGAGCAAGCCGAACATTTCCCAGCCGTTGACTTCACCACCGCCGGCATCGTTATGCACGCCGGCGACGTCCTGACGCCGCACGTAAATCTGCAAACGCGAAACTCCGTCGGACAAATGCACGAAAGCAGCTTTGCCCATCACGCGCGGCGGCGCGGCGATACGTCCGGCGATGCGCACGCGAGTTTTATTCAATTCTGCGTTCGCCGATGCCAGCGATTCGGCCGACGGCTTCTCGCCTTCAGGTACCCGCGGTTCGTATTGTTTGAAGCTTTCGACGATCGAAGTAATCGTATCTTCATGCGAAGCGGCGCCGGTAACATCGCTCCGCACAAACTTATTCGGATAGACATTGCCGACCAGCGCGCGCAGAGCTTCGAGGTGCTCGTGCCGCACGCGCGTCTGATCGTTTGATTCCATAAAGGGGATCGTCATGAATCTTTGAATATAAAGGGTAAGCCGTTAATAGACCAAACGCTTTTGCCGTTTACCACTTGCGCTCGTACAATTTACGTTTGCTTCCATGTCAGGAATGATTCTTAGGCTCGACGAACTGCTGAACGAGCGTGTCCGTTTGCGCGAGGCCAACCGCAAGCTCGTGTTCACGAACGGCGTCTTCGACTTGTTGCACGTCGGCCACGTCAGGTATCTGGCGCAGGCGCGCACGCTCGGCGATGCGTTGGTAGTCGCGCTCAATAGCGACCGTTCGGTGCGCGAGCTGAAAGGCGCCGACCGCCCCCTCAAAGGCGAACAAGAGCGCGCTGAAATCATCGCCGCCTTACGCGCGGTCGACTATGTCACGATATTCGACGACGTCTCGCCGCGATCATTGATCGGGAGATTGCTGCCGGACGTTTTGGTGAAAGGCGGAGATTACGCCCTCGATCAAATTCACGGGCGCGAAGAAGTTGAAGCTGCCGGCGGGCGCGTCGTCAGTCTGCCATTCGTCGAGGGTGCGTCGACAACCGAAATCATTGACCGCATTAAGGCCGTAAAGAAGTAATGAGCAGTACCTACGAGGGAATTCCAGTTCTCAACGCGACACTCCAATCAGCTGCCGACAGCGACGAGTTTCGCCGCCTGATCGATCAGCTTGATCGAGGCGCGCGCGTGCTCTCGATCGCCGGGCTGGTTGCGGCGCCCGCGCGGGCGCTGGCGCTGGCCACGCTACAACTCAAATCGAAAAAGAAGTTCGCACTCGTGGTGCCGGCGCAACGCGATCTGGAAAGCTGGGAGCGCGATATCAATTTCTGGTATTGCGCGCTGCGCGGCGTGAGTGATTGCGGCGAAGCGGTTGCGGTCCTGCCCGCGTCCGAGAGCGATCCTTACGCCGGCGGCTCGCCGCACGCGGACACTCTCGAACGACGCGCGCTCGCGCTGTGGCGGCTCGCTCATCGGCCTCAGGATTTTGTGCTGCTGACGTCGCGCGCCCTGGCGCGCCGCACGGTCCTGCCGTCAGACATCCTGGCAGCCGGCGCAGTTTTGCGTCGTGACGAGGATGTCGCTCCCGAAGATCTCATCGATAAGCTCGTTGCCGGTGGCTACGTTCGCGAGGATCCTATCGGCGCAGTCGGCGAGTTCTCGATGCGCGGCGGCATTCTGGACGTTTGGTCGCCGGGCGAGGAAGCGCCCGTGCGCGTCGAGTTCTTCGGCGACACGGTTGACTCC
>DATANL010000832.1:0-1761 GCA_036266295.1 Pyrinomonadaceae bacterium
GAGCCGACCCAAATCATTCCGCGCTGAGGCACCGAAGGCGCGATCGTCTGAATCACGCCGGTACTTTTATCGGCAGGATTCCGCGCGGTTAAATCAGGGCTAATCTCCTGCCACGTCTCGCCATTGTCCGACGTGCGCATGACGAACTGAGTGCCGAGATACATGGTCTTCGGATCGTGCGGCGAACGAACCAGCGGCGTCTCCCAGGTGTAGCGATACTTCGAGCCCGGGCCGAACACGGTCGCGATTTGTCCGGTCGTCCGATCCATGCGGAAGACTGAACCGTACCAACCGACTGAGAAGATGATGTTCGGATTCTGCGGATCAGGCGAGATGTAGCCGCTCTCAAACGCGCCCGTCGAAAACCATTCGCGCCAGGTGATGTGGCCAAAGTCGCTGCGCGATGCGACCGCGACTGAGCCGCTATCCTGTTGCGCCGCGTACAGCCGGTACGGAAACTGTTTGTCGGTAACGACGTGATAGAACTGACCGGTTGGTTGCGTGAACCAATCGCTCCAGGTGCGGCCGCCGTCGAGACTGATGATGCCGCCTTGATCAGAGCCGAGAAAGATTCGTTTGGTGTTTTGCGGATCGATCCAAAGCACGTGCTGATCTTCACCGCTGGGTGCGCCTTTGTACGACGCCCACGTCTTGCCGCCGTCGAGGGATCGATACATCGACGTCTGCATCACGTAGACGAGATCGGGATTAACCGGATCGACGTACATCTTACCGAAGAAAGTGCTGCCGGTGATGCGCGGATCGTTGGTGCTGCGTTGCCAGGTTTCGCCGCCGTCGTCTGTGCGAAAGAACCCGTTGTTCATGACTGCGTATACGCGCCGGGCGTTATTCGCCGGGGCCACCGCCAGACCGACGGTGCCGCGCGGAGAATCGGGCAAACCTTTGCCGGCGACGGGCTGCCACGTATCGCCTTCATCAGTCGATTTCAGCACGAGTGACTCAGCGCCGAGTGCGCGCCGATTGGCGAAATCAATCTGCAGGTTATAGGTCGAGGCATAAAGCGTCCGCGGATCGTCGGGCGCCACTTCCAAATCCATGACGCTGGTCTTGTCATCTTTGTAGTAGACCTTCTTCCAGGTTTTACCGCCGTCTGTCGTCTTGAAGATTCCGCGTGCCGGGCCGGATACGAACCAATCGCGCGCTGAGGCAATCACGACGTTGGGATCCTTCGGATCGACGATGATGCCGGTGATGTAACGAGTGTCTTCCAGCCCGATATGCTTCCAGGTTTTGCCGGCATCATCTGAGCGATACATGCCGTTGCCCACAGTTTCTTCGCCGGTCCCAACATAGACGACGTTTGGGTTTGAAGGCGCCAGCGCCAGTGCGCCAATTGAAGCGACGCGGGCCTCATCGAAGATCGGCGTCCAAACCCGGCCGCCGTTAATCGATTTCCAAACGCCGCCGCCGGGCGTGCCGAAGTAGTAGGTCGCCGCGTCACCCGGAATGCCGGCGACTGCCGTCACGCGTCCCGCGCGATGTGGTCCGACCAGACGCCACTGCATTGCCGAAAACGATTCGGGATTGTATTGACCGAAAACTATCTGAGCTGAAACGATGATTGCGGTGATTGTGAGCAGAATTCGAATGGGGTAATTCATTTGCGCCTCCAACGAGGGCGCAGTTTATCATCGCGTCGGCACAGCAGAAACCCGACCGTGAGGGAGGGTGCGCGGTTCTGTCACACAATGGCACCCTCCCTTGTTACACAATGGCACCCTCCCTCACGGTCGGGTTTCT
>DATANL010000833.1:0-3130 GCA_036266295.1 Pyrinomonadaceae bacterium
CGTGAATAAGGATGCGTTCCGAACATTACCTGGGCCATGCGCTCTGAAGCCAGAAACGTGGGCTGGGCGCGCTGCTGAATCAACATCTGCTGCGTGTTTTCGCGAGCGAGGTCGACTTCGTTCTGCGGAAACGTTGCCCGCAGCGTGACGTCCGCAACCAGCTCAAGAATCTCATCGGCATAGACCGACAAACCCGAAGCTGCGATGGTGGTGAAGTCCGAACTCGAGCCGACCGAAACTGTGGCGCCCAGGCGTTCGATCTCTTCGGCGATTTGGCGGCTGGTGCGCGTCGTGGTGCCTTCCGTCAGCAGGTGCGCCATCATGTCGCTCAACCCCGGCAGTTCGGCCGGATCATTCGCGTCACCGGAGCGAAACGCCAGGCGAAAGTTGATTAACGGCAGGCGCTTGTCCTCGATGAGCACCAGGGTCAGACCGTTGGCCAGAGTGGTTTGGAACGACTCCGGAAGATTCAAAGGCCGCGGCGCCAGCGGTGCAGGCATCTCGCGTCGGAAGGTTTCAGTTTGCATCATCTTGTTTGCTTGCGGTTATCGATCGAGGGATT
Organism: Pyrinomonadaceae bacterium; assembly: GCA_036266295.1. GTDB lineage: Bacteria > Acidobacteriota > Blastocatellia > Pyrinomonadales > Pyrinomonadaceae > UBA11740. The sequence goes on from DATANL010000833.1 coordinate 563, forward strand.
AATTCGATTCGATGGCCGACTGCGAAGTGGTTGGAATCGATGAACCGGGAGGCGCTTCGTCCGGCGGAGCGGGTATCTGTGGCAACGGCGACGTCGGTTGGTCCGGGTCACCCGGTTCCTGGGGCGACGCCTGCGGCACTTCCTGGGGGGCCGGCACGATGTCCAGAAGCACGCGGTCTTCCGTTTCGAGATATTCCGCAACTGAATCTCGAATCTGGTCCGCAGTAACGTCCAGATAAGTCTGCAAGTCGGTGTTGAATAATTCCGGGTCGTTGTCGTAAAGCGTGAACTCGGCGAGTTGTTGCGCCCGGTACAAAGACGACTGACGACTGCGCACGGAAGCGAGGAAGAGGTTGTTGCGTAGCTTCTCCATCTCTTCTTCACTGGGCCCGATCGTCGCCAGTTGCCGAATCTCTTCGAAAATCGTGTCTCGAATTTGCGCGCCCTCGCGGTCGGGTTTGGGAATCACCACGATGAACAGTCCGGACGGCCCGCGGCGTTCATCTATGCCGCCCTGGATTTGCACCACCGACTCTTCACCCTTGACCAGTTTTTGATAAAGCCGCGCGCTTTCTCCTTCGAACAGCAGGTGGCTGGCCAGCGAAAGGGCATAAAAATCGGGTGATCGTCGTTCAGGAATCTTCCATCCCAGGGCGAAGGCCGGAACCGGCGCCAGCTTATCAAGGTACGCGTCCTGATTCACCGCCACTCCCGCAGGCTCGGCAACGTCAACCGGAGGCGGTTCGGGTTGACTTGGAATCGTCGCAAAATACCTTTCGATTAACGCCAGGGTCTCAGCCTGATCAATGTCGCCGGCTACGGCCAGTACGGCGTTGTTGGGGGCGTAATAAATGCGAAAGAACTCCTGGATATCTTCAACCGTGGCCGCGTCGAGATCTTCCATCGATCCGATCGTCGAATGCGAGTTAGCGGGGTTCTTAAAGCTCATTTCAAACAGCCGCAAAAATCCATTGACGTATGGCTGGTTGTCATAGCGCAGGCGTTTTTCTTCTTTGACGGCTTCACGCTGATTGTCCAGGTTTTCCTGGGTCACTGCCAGAGACCGCATCCGATCACTTTCCAGCCAAAGGGCGAGCGGCAACTGACTGGCGGGCAGCGTTTCGAAATAGTTGGTGCGCTCGCTCGAAGTCGTGCCGTTCATTGTCCCGCCGGCGTTTGAGATGTATTGGAAATGTGCGGCTTTCGGGACATTCTCAGACCCCTGAAACATCATGTGCTCGAACAGGTGGGCAAATCCCGTCCGGCCTTCACGCTCGTTACGCGAGCCTACGTCGTAATAAACCGCGACCGAAACGACAGGAACGGAATGATCTTCATTCAAAACAATGCGCAGGCCGTTATCCAAACTGAATTGTTTTATGGGTGTATGTGGAACCTGAAAAGTTTTTTGCACGATAGCCCGATTTAACTCGCGTGTGGCAGAAGCTTGAAGAGCGTTTGGGGGATGCGACGAAAGATTTTAGCGCGGAATGCGTGGATAAACAAAGACGCCCCATTCTGCGAACCGCCGCGATGCAGAATGGGGCGATGAATAGGGAGCCAGGCGCGCAGCCTAAGTCTTGTTTTCGGCAATCATGCCGCGTAACTCGGCGCGCAGACGCTCGATCTCGCCGAGTTTTTGTTCGACTCGTTCAAAAAGCGCCCCTTGCGTCTTGATGCCTTCGTCGATCAGGAAAGCCGCCGCCTCAGCCCGGGTGCCGAAGACTCCGGCCTGCACCAGTTGACCAAGTTTTACCTGCGCATCCTGCGAGACCTTCACGGCCAGCATATAGTCGTCTTTGGCGGAAATTGCGCGTTCAATCGTGCGACTTATGTCGCGACCGATGGCCGACAATTGCTCGGGAATACGCGAAGCCATGTCGCGCATGGAATTTCCGACCGTGGATCGGTCGTCGTCGTGCTCGGACACGTGATCGTTAACTAATAACTCGTCTTTAGTGTCCGAACCGTCTGTTGGTGAATGAAAAGATGTACTCATGGAATATGCTCCTCAGTGCAGTAGAACTTCTTGTACGATGACTCGGGGTTAGATGTTCATTCTAAGAAGCAGTTCAATGACCGTCAAGCAAGTAGCACGGGCGTCCCGCCCATGAATCACGCGCAAGATGCGCGTGCCACATATAGTCTTAAGCTGCCTGGAGATCGGCGCAACAGCCGGAACATCGGGTGGCCGCCAGAGGAATCGCGGTCAGACAATGCGGACAGTCTTTCATGGTAGCGTCCTCCGCTTTACGCGTTCGGTTAACGATTTTGACTATCAGAAAGATCACAAATGCAACGATCACAAAGTTGACAATGTCATTGATGAAGGCGCCGTATGCTACTACCGGAATGCCTTTGGCTTTGGCATCTGCCAGCGACAACGGAGCGCCCTTCGAATGATCGAGCACCAGGAAGAGACTGGCAAAATCGACTTTGCCCAACAAGAGTCCGAGGGGCGGCATGATGATGCCTTCAACCAGCGAGGTGACGATCTTTCCGAAGGCAACGCCGAGGATGACCGCTATGGCGAGATCGATGACGTTTCCGCGAGCCAGGAATTCTTTG